>JBLHGH010000172.1:0-4642 GCA_047615425.1 Candidatus Latescibacterota bacterium | reverse complement strand
AGAATCTTTGGCTGGAAGAATTATTGATTGTAAATCTGAATATGTCATTACGGCAGATGAGGGTGTTCGGGGACAGAAGTCTATTCCTCTAAAAAAAAATACAGATGAAGCATTAAAAAAATGTCCCAATGTTAAGAAAAATATTGTTTTAAAACATACGGGTGGTTCTATTGATTGGAATGATAAAATTGATGTTTGGTATCATGATTTAATTAAAGACGAATCTACTACCTGCAAACCTGAAGAAATGAATGCAGAAGATCCTCTATTTATTCTTTACACGTCTGGTTCTACAGGAAAACCGAAAGGCGTTATGCATACGACGGGTGGTTACATGGTGTACGCATCTATGACCCATGAATATATTTTTGATTACAAAGAAGGTGATGTCTACTGGTGTACAGCGGATGTGGGTTGGGTAACAGGTCATAGTTATATTGTGTATGGGCCTCTTGCAAATGGAGCTACTACTTTAGTATTTGAGGGAGTTCCAAACTATCCAGACGCTGGAAGGTTCTGGCAAGTATGTGACAAGCACCAAGTAAATATTTTTTATACTGCTCCTACAGCTCTACGAGCTCTCATGAGAGAAGGAGATAGTTTTGTCAAAAAACACAGTCGAAAATCTTTAAAACTTTTAGGATCTGTTGGTGAGCCTATTAATCCTGAGGCTTGGCTTTGGTATCATAAAGTGGTTGGTGACTCTCGATGTCCTATTGTAGATACGTGGTGGCAAACTGAAACAGGTGGAATCCTGATTTCCCCTCAACCTGGAGCAATCGATTTAAAACCAGGCTCAGCAACAAAACCATTCTATGGCATTAAACCAATTATTGTCGATGAGAAAGGAAATGAGCTAGAAGGTGCTTGCTCAGGAAATTTATGCATAGGTCAATCGTGGCCCGGCCAGATGAGAACTGTATATGGAGATCACCAAAGATTTATCGATACTTATTTTGCAGCTTACGAAGGAAAATATTTTACAGGTGACGGCTGTAGACGAGATGAAGATGGTTATTATTGGATCACTGGTCGTGTGGATGATGTGATAATTGTTTCAGGACATAACTTAGGAACTGCTGAAATTGAAAGTGCGTTTGTTGCTCATCCAGAAGTGGCTGAAGCAGCGATTGTAGGTTACCCTCATGACATCAAGGGACAGGGTCTATATTGTTATGTAACTCTTAATGTAGGCGTAGAAGGATCGGAAGAGCTTATAAAAGATTTAAAACAATGGGTTCGAAAAGAAATTGGACCTCTTGCCACCCCAGACCTAATTCATTTTACACCTGGCCTTCCTAAAACAAGATCAGGTAAAATTATGAGAAGAATTTTAAGAAAAGTTGCTGAAAATGACTATGAAAATCTTGGTGACACTTCCACTCTGGCAGACCCAACTGTAGTTCAAAGCTTAATAGACAATAGACTAAATAAATAAATTAAAAATCGGAAACTATTCCTTTTTTTTCCCAGTCTCCATAACGAGTGGGCTCTGGACCTTTGGGTCCATTGATTTCTTTTACTGCTTGGTCACGACCCTTATTAGAAGCAATAATTTTACTAATTCGCTCTTTTTCCTCTAATAAATAGTTAAATTGTGCATCACAGCCTGCTATTGGCGTTGGATAGGTTGATATTTGATCGTTAATTTTTTTTAATTGCTCAATGAGCTTACTCTTGTCTTCACTTTTTCTTTCGTTCGCTTCTTCTAATGCTTTTTTGGCCAGTTCTTGAAAATTTTTGCTCATATCTTTTCAATCAATTGATAAAATTCTTTCTGTACGTTTTCCCATTTTAAAATCATCGAATTTAATACTATTTTTCTGTCTAAAATTTTTAAGTTTTCAGCAATGGGCGCCCACTCGTATAAAGCCAAAGCACTTTCATTAAATGGCCAAGATTCGTAGTATTTATCCCAATCTATTTTTTTTAGCCTTTCTTCAAAAAGATTCTTGCCCTTCGAGACAATGTCTTCGGGCATTCCATTGGTTATTTCATTATTTAAAATTTCTTCGTAAATTTCTTTTGCCTTTGTTGTTTCGTGTGAATTGTAAAAAACTTTTAAATAAGAAAGAGTAAAGAGTGTTAGATCTTGTAACGCTATGGAGTAAATGTTCCACTTGGCCAAATTGATGGAGGCTAAAAATTTTTCGTCATTAAACATAAGAACATATCTAGTTCCCATTCTTGTTTTTAAATAACCATACAATGTTACTTGGGATACCCATGCTGACTGCTTTTGAACATAGGACTTAAGATCATCTAGGTTTTTTATTTTTTTTTTAGGCAGAATGGACTTAAAGAGTCCAAAAAAATAGGTATCGAAATAAGTCTTGAAATCATCCCACTTAATATCTTTAATTCTTAACGAATATTTTAAAGCCATAGTTTATTTTTTAGGTTAGTGTATTTTGGTTAATTTGTGCATTTCGCTCCTAATATATTACAAAAACCTTTGTTTTTCGATGATTTTTAATGCTTTTCATGCATGGTTTAAACGAGTATGTTTTTTCCAGTTAACTATAGGGAGAAAATAAAAATGTCAAAACAATCAGAACACTGGGAAAAAACCAGAGGATTGCTATTTAAGACTTTAGCAATTTGGTTTGTATTCTCAATCGGCATCTTTTTTTTCGGAGCAGAAATGCAAGCATCTTCCTTCAAGCCTTTTGGATATCCACTGTCATATTACATGACGTGCCAAGGGTCTCTTTTAGCTTTTGTATTAATCATTTTTTGGTTTGCAAATAGTCAAGAGAAAATTGATGAAGAGTTTGGCTACTCAGAAAGAGGAGATTAATATGATAAAAGGTAATTTTATAGACAACTTGCCTAAGGTATATGGAATATATACTGGAGGCTTTATTGTTTTCATCATATTGATGGCAATATTGGAACAAATGGGCGTAGGTGCGAAAGCAATTGGTATTGCATTCGTTGCTTTCACCGTCGGTATCTATGCATTTATTGGATGGATGTCGCGTACCATGAACACGGGTGCGTATTACGTAGCAGGAAGACAAGTCCCAACTGTATTCAACGGAATGGCTACTGCAGCAGACTGGATGTCTGGTGCTTCATTCGTTGCAATGGCAGGTGGAATTTACTTTAAGGGCTATGGATACATGGCACTTCTTGTTGGATGGACTGGTGGTTACGTTCTAGTCGCTTCGCTGTTAGCACCATATTTAAGAAAATTTGGTTGTTACACAGTGCCTGACTTTGTTGGAACACGATACGGTGGAAATGCTGCAAGGCTATCTGCTGTTCTTGTTTTAACTGTAGCTTCATTCACTTATGTGACTGCACAAATCAATGCAACGGGAACTATTGCCTCTGTGGCACTAGACATTCCTTTTGAGGTTGCTGTGTATGTTGGATTAGCAAGTATATTACTTTGTTCTATGCTTGGTGGAATGAGAGCTGTTACATGGACACAAGTTGCGCAATATATCGTTTTAATTATAGCGTACCTACTTCCTGTATTCTGGATCAGTAGCAAAATGGGAGCTGGATTCTTTCCGCATTTAATGTTGGGAGATGAGGTTGCTAGGATTGCTGAACTAGAGGGTCAATTTGGTTTTGTTAAAAACTCTGCAGCAGACTTAGCTACAGTACCAAAAGGCTTAGCGGGAATAACTAAAGCTCACTCGGCAGTAAACACAACGCCTTGGAAATTTATTTCATTAGTGATTTGTATGATGGCAGGAACTGCTTCATTACCTCACGTTATGATGAGATATTTCACAAGTCCAAGTGTTAAGTCAGCAAGAAGATCAGTGGCATGGTCACTATTTTTCATCTTCTTATTGTACTCAACTGCACCGATGCTAGCTACACTATCAAAACTTTCATTGATGGATCCAACTCTTGCAACTGGTATTATTGGTAAGCCAATAGCACAGGTTCAAGCGTTAGATTGGTACCAAAACTGGAACCAAGCGAAATTGATGTTTGTCAGCGACTTTAACGGAAATGGAACTCTTGAGTTAAACGAGTTTTTCATGGGTGGTAAAGCCGTAGTGTTAGCTACACCAGAAATTGCTGGTTTGCCTTACGTGATCTCAGGACTAGTTGCGGCTGGTGGTATGGCTGCTGCCATGTCAACTGCTGATGGTTTAGTTTTAGCAATTGCAAATGCTTTGTCTCATGACTTGTATTACAAGATCATTGATCCAAAAGCAGAAACTGCAAAAAGACTAATTGTTGCAAGGGTATTACTTGTGCTAATTGGTTTTGCTGGAGCAACTATCGCTGCAATGAAAATCCAAGGTATCTTAGGTTCCGTTATTTGGGCCTTTGACTTTGCGATGTCAGGATTGTTCTTCCCACTTGTACTAGGAGTATGGTGGAAAAGAGCGAACAAACAAGGAGCTGTTGCAGGTATGCTACTAGGTCTTGCTTCCGGAACTGCGTATCTAGTTTGGGTACGTAATGGTGGAGCTGGATTCTGGGGTATAACTCAACTTACCTTCGGTATCGTTGGAGCATTGGTTAGTTTAGTATCTATGGTGGCTGTTAGTTTAGTAACGCCAGCACCAGATGCAAAAATTCAAGCAATGGTTGACGAAGTTCGTATCCCTAGCGGAAGAACCATTACAGGAAACTAATAAACTATTCTTTAAGGGGCGAATTTTTTCGC
>JBLHGH010000171.1:0-4658 GCA_047615425.1 Candidatus Latescibacterota bacterium | reverse complement strand
ATTGACTATCTTAAAGAAAACGGTGTCCGGATCTGGAACGATTGGGCAGATGAGAATGGAGACCTAGGTCCTGTGTATGGCCATCAATGGCGAAACTGGAACAGTGAGGGAATCGATCAAATCGCAGATATTATTGAAACGCTTAAAAACAATCCTGACAGTCGCAGAATGATGGTGAGCGCTTGGAATCCAAGTGTGATGCCAGACACAAGCAAACCATTTTCTGAAAATGTAGCAAATGGAAAAGCAGCATTACCACCCTGTCACGCGTTTTTTCAGTTTTATGTAGCGAATGGTAAACTATCCTGTCAACTCTATCAGCGTAGTGCAGATATCTTTTTAGGAGTACCTTTTAACATCGCCTCTTATGCGTTGTTCACCATGATGATGGCACAAGTTTGTGGCTATGAAGCCGGAGATTTTATCCATACATTTGGCGACGCTCATATTTACAGTAATCACATGGAGCAAATTGAGCTTCAATTATCAAGGGAACTCCGCCCTTTACCAAAAATGACCCTTGACCCTGAAGTGAAAGACATCTTTGGCTTCACTTTTGACAGTTTTACATTAACAGATTATAACCCGCATCCGCACATTAAAGGTGCCGTTGCCATTTAACCCCTACCTAATGAAAAATATCCTACTTATTTTTGCCCTTATTGTATCAACCGTAACTTTTGCCCAAGAAGAATGGGGAGACATGAAAGAAAACAAACTTACCCTGAATGAGATTGCACCTGTATGGCCAGGCTGTTCTGGATCTATTGCTGCAAAAAAATCTTGTTTCACAAAAAACCTGAACGCCCACGTTGTGAAGAATTTTAAATACCCAATGGCTGAATACAAAAAAAACATAGAAGGAAGGGTTGTTGTAGATTTTATGATTAATGTAAAAGGACTTCCAGAAATAAAAAGTATCGCTGGCGGAAACAAAGGTTTACAAGAAGAGGCGAGACGCAATATTATGTTACTCCCTAAAATGAAGCCAGGCATGTTAGGAGGGAAACCACGGGCTATTAATTATAAAGTTCCTTTTAATTTTAAGACGGGAAAATAGCACTTCGTTCTGAAAAAGTTTTAAATAGGATAAAAAATAAAATGAGCAAGCATGACTAGCTTTAACAACTCTTAAACATTTTTGCTTTTTAAAATAAGTATCTTTAAAGTGTCTCGACAAATAGGTCAAGCCACTTTTTTTATGATTACAACAGAAACACTCGTTTCCTTTTTTTCTGAAACGCGCCAACATACAGAACAACTCTGCAAACCTCTAGAAATAGAGGATTATGTAGTGCAGCCTATCATAGATGTCTCTCCACCTAAATGGCACCTAGGGCATACTACGTGGTTTTTTGAAGCCTTTATTCTGAAACATCATAAACCCAATTACGAGCTTTTTAATGAAGATTTTGCTTTCGTATTTAATAGCTATTACGAAACTTTAGGCAAAAGAGTGGTGCGGAGTGACCGCGGAAACCTCTCAAGACCAAGCGTGGCCAAAGTATATGACTATCGGCATTACGTGACACAAGAAATGATAGAGCTCCTATCTCTTGGCATTTCCAAAGAAGTAAGAGCGCTTGTTCTTGTTGGGATTCATCACGAGAAGCAACATCAAGAACTTTTACTAACAGACATAAAATATATTTTAGGCAACAACCCTTTATTACCTAGTTATAGTGATGCCATTATAGAACATAAAAGTGTTGAAGAAAACGCTACTTGGGTTCCTATTCAAGAAGGTATTTATGAAATAGGTCAAGAGGATCAATCGCAATTTCATTATGACAACGAACTAGGAAGACACAAGGTGTATCTGCAAGATTTTGAGATTGCTAGTGCTCTTGTGACCAATGGTGAGTATATAGATTTCATTGAAAATGGAGGCTATAAAGATTTTAATCTATGGCACGCAGAAGCCTGGGATTGGGTTAAAACAAATGAAATCACGCAGCCTATGTACTGGCACAAAGCAGGTGGTGTGTGGTATCACTATACCCTGAATGGATTGCAAAAAATAAATAGTGATTCACCTTTAACGCACATTTCCTATTTTGAAGCATTTGCCTATGCACAATACAAAGAGTGTCGACTTCCTACCGAATTTGAATGGGAATCGGCGCAAAAATATTTTAACTGGGGACAACGATGGGAATGGACAGAGAGCGCCTACTTGCCCTACCCTAATTACAAAAAACCTGATGGAGCCTTAGGTGAATATAATGGTAAATTTATGGTGAATCAGAAAGTGCTCAGAGGAGGCTCTATTGCCACACCTCCTGAACACATACGTGCTACTTATCGCAATTTTTTTCCAACCAATTTACGCTGGCAATATACCGGCATTAGACTTGCAAAATAAATGATTACAAAAACAGTAAACAGGCTAAACACCGCCTTTAAAAAAGAAGTACATGAAGGCTTGACGAGTGAGCTTAAATACCTCTCGTCAAAATACATTTATGACAAGAAAGGTGACAAACTCTTTCAAAATATTATGGCGATGCCGTCGTATTATTTAACGGATTCAGAATTTGAAATCTTCTCTCTTCATACGTCCAAAATTGCAGCACTGTTTGAAGAAAGAAGCGGCTTTGACCTCATTGAGCTTGGTGCTGGAGATGGTAAAAAAACAAAAATATTACTCAAATATCTTGTTGAGAACAATGCAAAATTCGTCTATAAACCTATAGACATCAGTCAGAACGCAATAGATTCACTTTCGGTGACACTAGCTGAAGAGCTTCCA
This sequence comes from Candidatus Latescibacterota bacterium, assembly GCA_047615425.1. Taxonomy (GTDB): domain Bacteria; phylum Bacteroidota; class Bacteroidia; order Flavobacteriales; family Flavobacteriaceae; genus Patiriisocius. The sequence goes on along the minus strand of JBLHGH010000171.1, from coordinate 1,906 downwards.
GGTCTCAAGGTAGATGCAGAAAAAGGAGAATACTTTGAAGTCTTAGAGCGGTTACAGCAATACCATACTCGTAAAAAAGTGATTATGGTACTTGGCTCTAACATTGGCAATCTACTGCATCATCGGGCGATTGATTTCTTAACGCAATTGAAAGACATCATGAACGAAGGTGATTTAGTATTTATGGGCTTTGATCAGATGAAAAATCCGCAGACGATTCTGGATGCCTATAATGATCCAGAGGGAATCACGGAAGCCTTTAATAAAAATTTACTCCAACGTATTAATGATGAATTGGGTGGAAATTTTGATCTAAAAGCCTTCAAACACTGGGAAGTATATGACCCAGAAACAGGAACTGCAAAAAGCTTTTTGGTATCGCTTAAAGCACAAGATGTTAGAATTTCAGCAATAGATTTAAGCATCACATTTAAACCTTGGGAAACAATCCACACAGAGATCTCTCAAAAATATAACGATGCTATTGTAACTTGGCTTGCTGAAGAATCTGGACTTAAAATAACTAAAAGCATAACAGACGCCAAAGGCTATTACAAGAATTACGTATTTATAAAGTAAATTTTAACGGCACACAATTATAAAAAAAAACGATCACAAACAAAAACTACACATTTAAAACTCATTTTATGAAAGCAATCTGGAACGATCAAGTAATCGCAGAAAGTGACAATACTATTGTCATTGAGAATAATCATTATTTTCCTGCAGACAGTATAAAGAAGGAATATTTTAAGAGCAGTGAAACTCAATCCAACTGTCCTTGGAAAGGGGTGGCTTCTTACTTTTCTTTAAAAGTGGATGGAAAAGACAACACGGATGCCGCCTGGTTTTACCCAAAAACATCACATGCTGCAAAAGCTATTGAAGGGCATATTGCATTCTGGAAGGGCGTAAAGGTTACTAATTAATTATAACAATTTAAGCAAAGTATCTACCTCTGCGATTGTATTGTAGTAATGAAAACTCACACGAATACCTCCACCACGAAGGGAGCAAATAATATTATTTGTTGCTAATTTTTTAAATAATTCTCTGTTGCCGGTAAAGTTCACAATTGATGAGTGGCCCTTTCTGGACTTTGACGCATTAGGCAAAAGTCCTTTTTCTATCAAACCCTCTATAGCGTGATGCGTGTGGCTCTTTATTGCTTTTGAAATATGCTGAATTCCTATTTGCTCTACTTTTTTAATCGCTTGATCTAGACTCCCAAATGCGAGTGAATCTTGATGCCCTGGTTCAAAATATTTAATAAAACGCGTGTCTGTAGGTTTACTGTCAAAAGTATCTGCAGAGTTAAACCCTATTGTTTTGGGGGAAATACGGTCTTGCACGTCTTCTTTGATTAACATAAAGCCATTACCAAAACCAGCACACAGCCATTTATAAGCACTAGCCCCTAATACATCAATTGCATTATCTTTAAAACTGAAATGCTCTGTACCCATATACTGAGTACCATCTGCCACAAGCAACATGTTTGGGTATTTAAACTTTAACTGTTTTAAAAACTCAAAGTCAATTTTAATTCCAGATAACCATTGTACAATACTAAACATAAAAATATCTGGCTTGTGTTTTTCAACTGCTTGTAAAACATTGTCTTCTAGATGCTCATCGATCTTGGCATAGCACACATCTAGATCTCTTGTCTCTACAGGCCACCGTAAGGAAGGATAGTCTTCTCTTAATAGTAATACTTTTTGACCTTTAGAAAGGCCGTCGAGCACTATGTTGATTCCAAAACTAAGATTAGGCACCAATGCAGTCTCGCTTAGCTTCGCATCAAACAACCGCGCTACACTCCCTCTTGCATACTCGGGTATTTCTTTGCGCTGAACAAAATCTACTCCATTATTATAATAATCCACATCGTGTGCGCGTCGCC
>JBLHGH010000170.1:0-4670 GCA_047615425.1 Candidatus Latescibacterota bacterium | reverse complement strand
TCTATACGGAACTACCCACCACTTGTTTTCTGCATCCCAGTATGACAATGGAATTTCTTTTATAAAACTTGATACTTTTGGGTTGAACTCAAGCATAACATTCAGCATTTTTCGAATTTTAACAAGCTTGCAGTGTCCTTTTTGAAAGCTGGAATTTTCACTTTGGCGCGGGTCTTCTTTAGACTGATGGATTTTGGTGGAAATGATTCTTTTTCCAAAATATGTTTGAAGTTGATAAAGGTTTGTACCGTAATTGCTTACCTGCCAAAAGCCATATTTAGCATCCCATCGTGCAAACCGAATGCTCTTTACAAATGCTATATCGCCTTCATTTCTTGCCATTCGAATCAAAATTTTTCGTGAAAATATTTCCAAAACAACCTGTCCTTTATTCTGATAATCAGGCACCACGATTGGTTTGATTTTTTGAATATGCTGAACCCCGAGCTCCGGAAATAGATCTTGCAAGTGGCTTTTCACTTCTTCGCCAGTGGGGAAATGCCATGCCATGTGGGATGCACTCCACCGAGCACCAGGAATTTTTTTGCACTGTTGTACCGTTTCTTTATTGTAGGGAAAAAATACAAAGATTCGCTTTTGATTGTTGTGCATTTTGAATTCAAAACGCACCTTGTTTAGTTCATTTTTCATAGTTGGTTTATTAATGTGAATCCTCTAAAGGCTCACAATTGTTTGGTTAGTCACAAAGTAACAAAAAATGATTGATAGGAAGGTAATGGGAGGGCTATCAATCCCTTTTTGAGATATTTAATCACATTTTAATGCAATTATGAAGCTCACTTCATATTATTCACGCCCTATAATACGCTCATCATAACAACGGTATATTTAGATCATAAAGGTATTTCATGGGTGCATTCATACACCAATACCAAAAAACTGGGGCAGCTTACCCGATTTGAGTATTTATAAAGTATAAAAGAAGTCGGCGTGAATCTGGTCAAGTATACTGCTCACCTCAATTGGGTTATCTAGATTTGGTGCACTAGCTTTCGAGAGATACCAACGATGCGGGTGCAAGAAGAAATGAAATACTACATGAGACATTTCCCAGTTCTGTCGCGTTAATCTTATCAAATAGGGAAACGATTAATTTGCAACCATGATCTATAAACACCATCGATATCCCAAGTCTATAATTCTTCAAGCGGTCTATTTTAATTTGAGATTTACATTGAGCTATCGCGATGTTGAGTAACTTTTAACTAGTTTCAGTTTTACTATCTTTAGAGCTAGTTTTCTAAAGGTATAGTATCAACCTAATAACAGTTCATTGTTATGACAAGAAAGAAGAAAACATACTGTATTTTTTTTCATACTCAAAATATAGGAAAGCATTGAGATTATCTTGTTAATAATGGGGCAATTGAAATTCTCATAGTAGAGATTATTATCCAGGGTAAAACGTCAGCCTAATGTTTACCACTTAAGAGATAAAGTTAAGTAACAGTTTATTACGTTGAATTTCATCGGCGGCAACTTTTTTGGCACTTATAAATACAAGGCTAATCGTTTTAACGTATCCGTTCAAAGTAGATTTTCATCTGCCAATTCTAAGCTCATTAATGGGGCATTATCCTATAATAGAATTCTTGGGACTTCAATCCAACTATCCATCTCGTCTGGACTTCGTTACATCAACAATTACTGGGGACTTCAAAATGTGTACGTGCCTCATGCACTTTTGACCATTAATTATTTGATAAATCCGTCACCCTTAGTGATATCGGGGAGGTGAGAAACATCTTGATTTTTTTCAAAAAATGTTCGACATAGGACTCCTAAGGGCTACCTGGGTTGTGTGCATAAACTAAGAAGAGAGTAAATCTTTCGATTCGGGCATAATTGAGATGTTTAAACCACACTATCGCTTGAAATTTCCGTTTACTAAGACATCTTACATCCTCCAACACCAGCTAAGAAAAGGTGTTTGTCGGTGTTTCTCGGTGAATCACGACGTATAACGGCGTTTAACAGCGAATACTGTTGAATGTGCGGTGAATTGGCATAGTATATGGATTGCCTACCCGGTAAAATATACCGTTTCTGCATTTGTTTGGGTAGACAAATGTAGAATCCAAGAGTTGCTTCAGATCGATGAAGAGTTAACCAATTTTAATGGTTCATTGCTTGCAAGAATGTCACGAGATCGGTTCAAAAAGGATGGGAGGGGGATGAACAATTCATATTGAAAACGAATAAAAATGGGTGATGGATTATTTGTATTTGACCAGCATGAAACTGGCCTTTTGACGATAACGAAAGGCATATAATTCCGCGTTTGTTGAACGGCAATGATCGTCGTAGAGTATGCCTACTTAATCAATCTTCACCTAATCTGGCTGAAAGACTTATGTGCTGGGATATATCCAAAATGAATCATAGAGATTTGCGCTAGGTGCTCTTAATATGGTATGCAAATTTTGCTTTAGAAAACTAGCGTTGGTTGCAAATAAGTTGTGTGTAAAGACTGTTCTAGGCCCGCTTGTATATTCCGGCCAAAGGGAGGTGAATTAAACCCATGCCCAATCAGTCTGCTATAAGCCCATTTCCTTAAAATCCTGCAACATGGTTTTCCCGAGACGGAGCAGAATGGTGACGCCCGCGACAATCAATACAGATCCGAAAAGGATCTTCAATGTTGTTTCTAAATTATCTTGAGCGTTTATTTTAGTTTCCGTTTTTATCTGTTTCTAATTCATTGGAGTTGGTGTTGGATTGTCTATTGCGCATGATTACGATGGCTAAAAGCACACTTAACAGTAAAATTCCACCGACCACGGCATACCGGGTCGATGCATTTATTTCCTTGTTTGTTAATGCCTCATGCTTGGCTAAGAAGCCTGGCAAATGTTCAATGGGAGTGGGTACATTCATGCTTTCATAATTATTATTCTGAATATATTCTCTCTTTTGAGTACATGGTACATGTATCGATATACAAGGTGATATTCTTTTTCCTTGACGTTAATTCTCCCTATGTGGTAACCTGACTTAAAGCCATCCGCTTTAAGCACCTCATAGTATTGTTCTCTTTCTGTGCCAACTCCAATACTCGTAAAATATTTGTGCAAAATGTTATCGTTCTTCCGAAGAATCTTTTCAAACTCAATTCGTCCCGTATTGCGCTGTTTGCGCGGTCCATGGTTATAGGCAAAATCTGCATGCTGCTTGTTCAAATAAATATTATCGTTCCTTTTGGGCTGAAAACGATGCCCACATCCACATTGGCATTCCCTGGTCGGAATAGGCCTGGGTAAAGGCGCATTATTTCGGTTGTCAAGAAATTCTTCTTTTACTATCAATTTACTTTTCATTATCAAAATAAAAAATTACATTTGACAAATGTATCATTTATTACATATATGTCAAAAGAATTAAGTGCAATAAATCAACAAGAATTAGAATATTTACTAAATGCTGGATATCTCGAAGATTTTCCGGGATTACAGAACTCCATGAATATTCCCCAATTTACAATAAAGGATTTGGGAGTAACCCCTAGAGATGCCACCTATTGGTCTAAGAAAGAGATTTTGCCCGAAATAACTGGTGCAAACACCACAAGAAGAAAATATACACTTAAGCAGGCTTTGTGGATCAAGTTAATTCAACAGCTGAGAACCTTCGATATTTCTCTAAAACAGATAAAGAAAATAAAGGACAACCTATTAAAGCCAGATAGCAATTTTAAAAATATTATGGAAGATGACCAAGTCAAATTGGTGATTGAACATCTGGCAGAAAAAGATGGTCAGCTCGAAGAATACAAACAGGCATTGAAGGATCCCGCATTTTTGCGCAAAATGGAGAACATCCAATTTGATCCTTTTGAAAATATGGTATTGTACGCGATTCTTTTCAGACGGGATGTTAGCTTCATCGTAACCGTTAAGGGGGAAAGCTTCCCGTATGTTTTTGATAAACATGAGGTAATTAAAAAGGAGGTACCTGGGTTTGAAAAGATGATGAAAAGTCCTCATATCGTCCTTTCACTGACTCAAGCATACAGCCAGTTGATACAAGAATGGCGTGAGAAAAAATGGTTTGATGACGTGTCTATAGTTTCAAAGGATGAGAAAAAAATATTGGGACTATTGAGAGAGAAGTCGACTAAAGAATTAAAAATAATGAAAAACGGGAGTGAGGTGGACAGAGTGATTCTTGTGGCCGATAAATCAATAAACGCCTTTGAGGAATTTGCCAATCACATTGTTAGAAATGGGTATCAGACAATGACCATTAGTACACGTGAAGGTAAACCTGTGCATTTTAAAAACGAAGTATCCATAAAACTAAAAAACATACCGGAAGAACCGGAAAATTGATCTCCCGCTTTCAGCACCGAAGAACGGACATAAAGCACATGAGACAGACATTTGAAATTAAAATCAAGTAGTAAAAGTGATCCTAAAATTGACAAGTGGACGCTTAAAAAAAGAAATGAAGTAAAACGAAAATTAAGAGAACTCGGGGAAACCGATGCACACATTGAGCACATATTGTGTTCGTTAGAGCACCTTTGTTTGATTGTATTGAACTCAATAGACAACAATGAATAAACTGCAGCAATTCCAAAAATTTAGTCCAAAGAAAAGGGCATTCGGGGAGAATAAGAATGCCATTATTTACACCCGTGTATCAACAAA
>JBLHGH010000169.1:0-4673 GCA_047615425.1 Candidatus Latescibacterota bacterium | reverse complement strand
CAGGTGTCTTCGATTGGACCTGTTTTCCGAATATCAATGATAGGTACAAGAAATACGAAACTAATACATGGGGCATTGTGCAGATTAGGAAAAAGGGCATTCGTGATTTCGGGGCGACTCTTTCCCCCGATTCTGCAAATCTCATTATGCTTGGTATGGAAACACTTTTTTTGAGAATGGAAAAAATATCAGAAAACGCTATGAAACTAGCAACATTTTTATCCTCTCTTAAAGAGGTTAAGGCTGTGTATTATCCCGGATTAAGCAATCATCCCCAGCATAATATTGCTAAAAGGTTATTTAAAAGATTTAGCGGCCTAATGAGTTTCGAATTGCATAGTTGGGTTGATATGGCTGAGTTTCTAGACGGTTTAGATGTATTCGCCTGCTCTAGTAATTTGGGAGATAATAGGTCATTAATGATACCAGTTGCACAAACAATATTTTATGAGGTAGGTGTTGATGAGCGGGTTAAGATGGAAATATCTGAGTCGCTAATTCGCCTATCTGTTGGAATTGAAGATATTGATGATCTATGTGAAGACATACTGAGTTCGATTAAGAAGTTAGATTATATATAGTAATATTAAATTCTCTAAGTGTGAAAGTTGGAAGATTTTCGACGTTATGTAAAATCTTGGTTTTCGGTGTTCTATGGTGAGATTCTATTGGTCTTTTTTAGGTTGAAGTGGTGAAGCCAGAAAAATATAACTGGTTCATATATTTAGACGTAATGACTGTATGGAAACTCCTCGTCTCAGGTCGTGTGCGTACTTATAGGTATTTATGGAATTTGGCTTTGAGGTCGCGCTTAGGTATTAAAGTATGGTCCCTTCAATGCGGAGGCTCATCTAATTATACGTTTGTATGATATAAATTTGAGATACGGTTAAAATGATTTGTTGAATATTCGTTGTGTAGAAGCGATGACTGCAGAGAAGGAATTAGTAATTTTATTTTTTTGTAAGGTTGGTATAAAATATGAGAAAGAACGGTTACTATTACTTGGTTTGTTTGCTACGATTTTTGGAACACTTACTAAGTTGTTCTTTAGATCAGAAATCATATAATGAAGGTTTTTTTTCGAAAATACGAGAACGCTTGGTGTCAACGGTATACGGAAACTGTTCTAGAGGGGGCCGTAAAAATATCAAAGTTAATGTTAAGGAGGTTGACAATGTTGAAGACTTTATTATTAATGTTGATAGGAGAAACGGGCCGGTGGTATTTCGAGGTGGTGTTAGAGGATGGCCTTGTTCTCAGAGGTGGAGTATTGAATATTTCAAAAAAAAATGCGGTGATGTAAGTGTGTTTAATATAGACGATAGGATCACAGATCCACATGCTGTGAAAGGCTCGAATGATCTGGCTTCTATAATTGATGATTTTGGCTCCGGGAAAAAGCTATACGCTAGATTTGTTCCAATTATCAATAGGTTTCCGGAGGTATTAAAGGATCTTGATATGAACCTTTTGCAAAGAATAATTGGTGGTGGAAAGTCACCCATAAAAATTTGGGGGGATAAATCCAAAGGTATTCCTGTACGCTCGCATTTGTTTCTGGGTGAGGCTCGCACTAAAACATCTATACACTGTGAGTTAACCAATAATTTTTTTTGCAATGTAGTAGGTGTTAAGGAATGGGTTGTATTGCACCCAATGAGTTTGTTTGCTCTAAAGTCCCCGGTCACAAAAAATCCAGGTGTATTCGGTAGTCAATTTGATTCAACTTTGGCTGGCGGAGATTTATTTGCCAATTTAGATTCGACCCAGTTGGTGAGGATTACATTAAATCCAGGCGACCTTTTATTTCTTCCCGCATTTTACTGGCATGAAGTAACAAATATTACGGATAACATATCAATTGGAATTAGGTGGTATTCTTTTTTTGATGCAATGAGGTCTTCAAAAACACTAAATTTCTTGTCACTACTATCGACTAGGCCGACAATGTTGAAAGCTATAAAAAATGCTACGGAGTATGGTGTGGTGCATGGGGAATAATCGTTTTTAGGTGGGTTGTAAATGTTTATGGTTGGTAGAGATGAGCTTATTTTAAAAAACTTCGCGGATAGTTTTTTTGAGGCAAGAAAACTGTTTTTAAATGCATGTAACATGGCAGGTTATTCTGTGAAAAGTTACAAAAACATTTTGGGCTCTGAAATATTAAAGAAAGATCTGTTTACGGATGTTTGTATTGCAGGGAATCTAAAATCTAAAAAAGTATTATTTGTTATTTCAGGTATACATGGAGTTGAAGGGTACGCAGGTTCTGCGTGCCAGATTTCTTTAATCGAATCCGGTGAATTAAAAAGTGAGCCAAGTAAAATTGTATTGATACATGCCATGAACCCTTTTGGGTTTTGTTGTGGGAGGCGAGCGAATGAAAATAATGTTGATTTAAATAGAAATTTTCACGATTTTGGCCATACCGTTGATTTCGATTCAAAGTATGAGGATATAAGAGATATATTTTGTCCTAAAAAAATGACGTATAAGACAAAAATGTTATTTTGGACAAGAATTTTAAGTTTTATTATGCGGCGTGGAATTGGAAGGCTACAAAGCAGCATACAGGTTGGGCAGTATGTCGATGCTTTGGGGTTGTTTTTTGGAGGAAAAGAAAAGTCTTGGTCAAATTATACTTTGCATAAAATTCTATGTGAATTTGGTGAGTGCGCTGAGAAGGTCTTATTAGTTGACCTACATTCGGGCCTCGGAGGTTATGGTAAGGCCGAAATGTTGGTGGCTGAGCCTGAAGGGAGTTCGATGTTAGAAAAATCTAAAGACATTTGGGGGGATAGTGTTAAATCTCCTTTGGCCGGAGAATCCAGCTCTACAAAAATTGAAGGGTCTGTTAGGGGGGCTATAAAAAAGCAATTTGAATGTGTGGATTTGGCCTGTGGAACGCTTGAGGTTGGAACGTACCCGGGAGTGATGGTGTTATTCCGGCTGTGGGAGGAAAATTGCTCATATCATTTCGGGGTTGCTGATGAAATAAGGGGCTCTCGTGAAAGGCTAAAAGAAATATTTTGCCCGGAGGATGAGCGATGGAGAATCTTGTATTGGGGGCATTTTAAAAAGATAATTAATGCATCCTTAATTGAATTAAGATCGGTTAATGTGTAATATTTGATGCGGTGGGTGTTATTTTGGAAGGTGTTAAGTTTGAGTTATTTACCAGCTTGGCTGGCGAGTGTGTGAAGAGGCTAATTATTAGTGACTTGATAGATGAATTGCCAAACCATGATTTACCTTTCTATTTTGAAAGTAAGGATTCTACTTTTACTGATTTTAGCATCATTTTGATAGCTAGGTTCGAATCGAAGTGTGTTGCGCTTATCGTCCTGGAGGACAAAGTTTTTACGGGTGCGGTGCGGTCAGTTTTTATTAGGACGTTGCTAGTGGCTGAAAGATTTCATGGAAGTTCAATTCCCTATAAAATGGTGTGTTTGGCCTTTCAGTCTCATTTTGATAAAGAGGGGCGATTTCCTGATTGTATAGCAATGAAAACGTATAATCCAGTTGCTTATCATATGATGCTTAAATTTTCACGAAATCTAGGAGGCAAGACGCTTATTTATCCAAATATAGGTGGTCAAAATGATAGGGGAAAAGTTGGTATAGCTGAATTATATGCGCAGAATTTGCATCCGTTGTGCAAATTCAATCCCAATACCGGTGTGATTTCGGGAGGAGGGGGTGTGATATCTAGCAGCTTCTGGAACAAATATCCAACATGCAGAAATAAGAGTATAAATGAATTTTTTTTTCGTCACGTAGGCGATACGGATAGAGTGCTTTCTATGGTGTTTTGTTGTACAGAAATTGACAAGAGATATATCATGAAAAATCTGAGAATCAATGCTGGAAGGGAGGCGTGATGCAGTAGAGAAATTTGGAAAACTTCGGTCGGTGGTGTTTAGGAATTTTTTATTAAATAGTGGAGAATGTATGTTGAAGAAAGAATCAGCAGAAAAGGCAATTAGTTGGATGAGTAGAAATGGTTATGCGTACACAGATTATGCACAGTTAAAACCATCTCTTCAAACATTTAAGAATGGGGGGCAATATGGAGTAGAGATCCCAGTAATTAATAGCTTAAAAGTGTTAGAGCAAACTGTTAGAGCTATCGAAGATACCGGTATTTGCGTTACAAGGTTTAATGAAACGCATGGTTCGTTCCTGCTGTCGGATTCCGAGCTTTTAGAAATGTTGCGAGTTTGTCGAGAACAAAATTTTGGAATTGTCATTGGTTTAGGGCCACGCCCAGAATATGATATTAAGGGTTCATTTTACCGCAGTGAGTTTGGCCTAGAGATGGGTCGAAGAAATAATAATTTGGACGCTGTTAAACAGTGTGTTGAGGAGGCAATTCGTCTCGCCGAGCTGGGTTGTAGGGGGATTACCGTTTATGATGAGGGTGTACTAAAGGTGCTTGCGGAGATGCGCGCTCAAGGCTATTTGCCACGGAATTTGAAGTTGAAAACCTCAACGCATATGATGTGCGCAAATCCTTGGATAGGTAGTATTTTTCATGAGAATGGAGCGGATAGTGTGACAACCGCACATGACCTCGGGTTGCCCGTTATTCAAGAGCTTAGAAAATTGAATCCAGGCCTTGTATTAGATGTGCCAACCGATGTATACAAAACTAAGGGAGGCTTCATTAG
>JBLHGH010000168.1:0-4755 GCA_047615425.1 Candidatus Latescibacterota bacterium | reverse complement strand
ATTCGTTCTTTTCTTTGGTGCAAAGATAATTAAGTTGAGAGTTCTTCGGAAGCTTATTCACGTCCATGTTTGCTTCGGTTTTTATTCAAAATACATCAAAGGTGTAAAAAAGAGGTTCATATACATTAGTAAAGTAGCGTACAAACTATTATTTTTGCATCGAAAATGGGAAGGGTATTAGCTATAGATTATGGGACTAAACGCACAGGAATAGCTGTTACCGATGAGCTACAGCTTATTGCTTCAGGTTTGACTACCGTTGAAACACCTAAATTGCTTTCTTTTCTGAAGGATTATTTCGAAAAGGAAACGGTGGAAAAGGTGCTCATTGGAGAGCCCAAGCAAAAAGATGGAACCGCTAGTGATGTAGAAGTGTATATTTCAAAGTTCATTACAAAGCTTGAAAAGATGACTCCAGAAATGCCACTTGTTCGTGTTGACGAGCGTTATACAAGTAAAATGGCTTTTCAAACGATGATTGATAGCGGATTGAAAAAGAAACAGCGACGAAATAAGGCGCTTATCGATGAGATTAGTGCAACCATCATACTCCAGCAATATTTGTATTAGCGTTAGTGGGTATTGAGGATGATAACAGAGAGAATAATTAAAAACTGAATACATGATTTTGCCAATTTTCGCATATGGTGAACCCGTTCTTCGGAAGAAGGGAAAAGAAATAAACAAGGACTATCCAGATTTGGATGTGATTATTGCAGATATGTTTGAAACAATGTATGGGGCGCACGGTATTGGTTTGGCTGCACCACAGGTTGGTTTGTCCGTTCGTTTGTTTCTTGTAGATGCGAGTCCGTTTGAAGATGACGAAGAGTATTCAGAAGAAGAAAGAACCATGTTGGCCACCTTTAAAAAGGTTTTTATTAATGCTAAAATTATCGAGGAATCAGGTGATGAGTGGATTTTCAACGAAGGTTGTTTGAGCATCCCGAATGTTACTGAAGATGTCTTTAGACAACCAACAATTACTGTTGAGTATTTCGACGAAAATTTTGAAAAACATACGGATACTTTTGATGGCATTGCCGCTAGAATTATTCAACACGAATACGATCATATTGAAGGAGTTTTATTCACAGACAAACTTTCTCCGCTTAAAAAACGTTTGATAAAAGGAAAACTTGAAAACATCTCAAAGGGTAAAACAGATGTTTCATACAGAATGCGTTACCCAAAAGCTAAAAAGAAACGTTAGGACCTTTGCATATATTAAATAATCAAAACATATTTGCATTCCTTAAAAAGGATTATACCATATGAGTTTAGAAAAAATCTTATCGATAGCAGGAAAACCAGGCCTGTACCAGTTAAAAACGCAAACACGTGCTGGATTCCTTGCCGAATCTCTTGAAGATGGCAAAAAAATTAGTGTAAGCGCAAGGCATAATGTGAGTTTGCTTAGCGAGATTGCTATTTATACCTTAACAGAGGAAGTACCTTTAAGAACGGTGCTTACTAAAATTTCGGATAAAGAAAGTGGCGGTGCGGCTATCAGTCATAAAGCATCTAAGGATGAATTGGAGGCATATTTCCTTGGTTTGCTTCCAGATTATGATAAAGAGCGCGTGTACACAAGCGACATTAAAAAAGTATTACAATGGTACAATTTATTGCACAAAGCTGAGATCACAGACTTCTCTGAAAAAGAAGTGACTGAAGATGAGGCAGCTGCAGTAAGCAAAGCTATTGAAGCTTCTAAAGTTACCGGTGCTAAAACTGGCGCAGCGAAAAAAGGGGCCCCGAAAGCTTCTTCTTCTGCTAAAGGCGGAGCAAGTAAAAATACGGCTGCACGTAAAAAGTAAGTACACGGTATTCAGTATCGCGTATTGAGAAAAAGAAAGACCTGCTGTTGTAAAACGGCGGGTTTTATTTTTTTATTAGTTTCTGAATGACAAGTACCAAGACAGTTTCAATATGCAGATTATACAATCCAGATTGCATTTGGCTAGTATCAATTTGATTAAAGTTGCTATTTTGCCATAAGACTTGTTTACCCGAGATGTCATAAATACTCACCTGTTCGATAAAATTGTTTTTGGATATTAGGTGTAAAATAACATCAGCTGGGTTAGAATATATACTAATAGTTTCTTGCAAGGCTTGTTGAACATTCATCACCCAACATCCATCATCATCGCGCAGCTAATAAGTTTTAATAACTCCCTTTCCTTCGGAAAGGCTTTTCCACTAGCTTTGTTTTTATGAATTCTAGACAGCAACAACTCGACGCCTTTGATAGACTGCTCACCATTATGGATGAACTCCGTGACAAATGTCCGTGGGATAAGAAGCAGACAATGGAGACTTTACGTCACCTTACTATTGAAGAAACCTATGAATTAGGCGATGCCATCCTTGAGAAAGATTTAGCCGAAATAAAAGGCGAACTCGGAGATTTGTTGCTTCATATTGTGTTTTATGCAAGGATTGGAAGTGAAACAAACGATTTCGATATTGCGGATGTGGCCAATCAAATATGTGAAAAGCTTATCCATAGACATCCACATATTTATGGTGATGTTGTGGTTGCAGGCGAAGAGGAAGTACAGCGAAACTGGGAGAGCTTGAAGCTAAAAGAAGGGAGAAGTAGCGTTTTAGAGGGCGTTCCAAAATCGCTTCCAGCTTTGGTAAAAGCGAATAGAATACAAGATAAAGTTTCTGCTGTCGGTTTCGATTGGGAAGAACCTGAGCAAGTTTTTGAAAAAGTACAAGAAGAGCTTAATGAGCTGCAACACGAAATTTAAGAAAATAATCAAGAGAAAATAGAGGCCGAATTTGGCGATGTATTATTCTCGATGATCAACTATGCCCGCTTCTTGAAAGTTGATCCTGAGAATGCTTTAGAACGGACCAACAAGAAGTTTATAAAACGTTTCCAGTACCTTGAAGCGAAGGCAAAAGAGCAGGGTAGGGCACTACGGGATATGACTTTGGCTGAAATGGACGTCTATTGGAATGAGGCGAAGAAGCGGTAGTTTTGAGAGATGTAAAAAGTGGAAAGTTGAAAGTGAAAAGTGTGAGCCACAATTTGACCAAACCAAAATAATGAAGATTGATTATAAAGGAGGGAGAGTTTTCCTATTAATGTTTATCATAATTGGAATTGCTTTAATTACTAGTGTACTCATGCTACTTGGAACTTTTGATTCAAGGGTGAAACTTGGGCTCACAATTTTATTAATTGGATTTGGAATAGTTTTTACTTGGAAAGGAACAATCGCTGATTTTAATGAACGCAAAATAAAACATTATGTTGAAATTTTCTTTATTAAAACAGGAAACTGGAAAACATTAGAAGGTTATTCATTTATCTCTTTATTGCGTATAAATAGAACAAGTTATGGATATAGTGGAACTGGGGTTGAATTCTCTGAAAGAAAAAAGATTCACAGGATATGTCTTCTAGATAAAAGCCATAGAAGCTAATAAGCTATGGTGTTTATACAAGATCGATAAGTGAAGCTAAAGCATTAATCTCACCCAGCCTTCGTTTCCTAAAGGTGATAAGCCTATCTTCTATCTGCACTTCAGAAAAACCAAAATTTGCCTGAATCCATCGTAAGGCTTCTTCAGAATAAAAAATAATGTGGGTAGGGTCTGTGACATAATACCAGTCTTTAAAGGGCGTTTCTGGCAGTAAATCCGTTTTGCAGAAGAGTCGGCCACCGGGTTTTAAAAGTTCATGTAAACGCTTGAATTCTAGGTCAGGTTTACGGAAATGTTCTATTACCTCACAACAGACAATAAAGTCATACTGCGCATCCAAGGCTGCAACATCGGGATGAAAGAAGGGGTCCCATAAAGTCATTTGATACCCCTGATCTTCTAACATTTTGGTGATCACTGGTCCGGTTCCAGCTCCGAAATCAAGCCCTTTATTTTTATTATCATAGTAGGCTTTCACAGCATCCACAATGGGCGATACAAACTTCTGGTATCTAAGGTCTTCAACGTCGTTATTATGCTCTTGGTAGCGTCGTTTTTCGGCTTCCGTAGCGATATGAGAATCAGGATGCATAAAAACCAAACTGCAGCGCTCACAACTCAAATAGAAAGCTGATTTGATAATTTCTTTCGTATTGAGCTGTTTGCTATGGCAGAGTGGACATTGCACTTTTATCGCATTGATTTAATTTTAATGAGTTTTGCCTTCCAAACTTCTAATTGTTCTTTATGCCCTGTAATGTTTTTATTGACTTCCATCACCATCGGATTATCGTCAGGGACATGTTGGAAAAAGCCCAGGTTGTTTTCTAATTGATTGATTTCTGCTTTTGTTTCCTCAATTTTCTTTGTTATAAAATATTGTTCATTTTGAAGTTTACGCTCATCTTCTTGAGAAACCATAGCGCTTATCTTGTTTTCAAACTTGATAAGTTCCGTTTCCTTTTTGCCCAAATCTAACCTTCCAAAAGCGGCGTCCAAAGCCTTATTGAATTTTTGGTCAATATTACGCTTGTTATAGGGTACTCTCCCCAAAGCTTTCCAGGTAGCAATCCTTTCTTTTATTTCTTTTATATCTTCCTTATGATCACCTGATAATGTCATAGCGTTGAATGCGTCTAAAAATTCAGACTTAGCATCAAGGTTGGCTATTTCTTCTTTGTTAGCTTCATTCTTTTGCGCATGTGCACGGTCAAAATAATGATTACATGCTGCTTTAAATTGTTTCCAGATTTTGTCACTGTCCTTTCGTGGAACATGCCCAATCTGTTTCCAGTCGTGCTGAACTTTTTT
>JBLHGH010000167.1:0-4783 GCA_047615425.1 Candidatus Latescibacterota bacterium | reverse complement strand
GTTTTTAATAACAGCTGCAATAAGCATCTTTAATTGTAATTAAATATTGCAACACCCTCAAATCATTAGGGTCTTTAAAGAGTCTTGAACAACGCGAATAAAACTAAACTAGATGAAAGATAAAAGAGTCTTGTATGTGTCTTCAGAAGTAATTCCTTACCTGCCTGAGACCGAGATTTCTTCAATGTCGTTTGAAGCACCAAAAATGGTAAATAAAAATAACGGGCAAATTAGAATCTTTATGCCTCGTTATGGAAATATTAATGAGCGCAGACATCAATTACATGAGGTTATCCGTCTTAGCGGAATGAACTTGGTAATTAATGATTTGGACATGCCACTTATTATCAAAGTAGCCTCTATTCCGAAAGAGCGGATGCAGGTTTATTTTATTGATAATGAAGATTATTTTAAAAGAAAAGCGACCTACGCAGATGAAGAGGGGAATTTCTTTTCAGACAATGATGAGCGTGCAATCTTCTTTGCCAAAGGTGTTATTGAAACCGTGAAAAAATTAAACTGGTCTCCAGACATCATACATGTTCATGGCTGGTTAGCGTCGTTTCTGCCGTTATATCTTCGGAATTACTACGGTAACGAACCGTTATTTGAAAACAGTAAAATAGTTACTTCAGTGTATAGTCAAGGCTTCACAGAAACGTTAAATAAAGACGTATTCAATAAAATAATGTTTGATGCTATAGATGACGAAGCCGTTGAAGAGTTGAAAGATCCAAATTACGTCAATGTCATGAAAGTTGCCTTGAAAAATTCTGATGCGGTAATTATTGGCTCTGAGGATGTTCCATCTGATCTACTAGAATTCATTAACACTTTAGGCAAACCCGTGTTAAAGTATCATAATAAAGAAGATATTGAACAGGGATATTTAGACTTTTACAAAACTGAAGTCTTAGAAGAGGTTTAGAAGAGGAGTTCTCTCTATGAGAACTAAGTGAAATGAAGAAGAAATAAAAAATCACAAATGAAACAGAAGAATACCATGCTAAAAATATTGGCAGTATTATTTGTCATAATTGGCTTGGCATCGTGTCAAGAAGACTTTAGCAACCTAAATACAGAAGTGATTAATCGGCCAGTAAATACTAATCTGGATGATTCTAAAGCAATTGTATCTTATAGTAGAAAGTTACTTCCTGTAGAGAGCAATAATTTAATTGGCTACCAATTGGGTGTTTATAGAGATGCGACCTTTGGAAAATCTACTGTCAATTTACAAGCGCAGGTTACCCTGAGTGAAATCAATCCTGATTTTGGAAATAATGTGGTTTTAGACAGTGTGGTACTTTACATACCTTATTTTACATCTTCTGCCACGGATTCGGGTGTAACTACTTTTGAGTTAGATTCCGTCTACGGAAATAGCCCTGTTGATGTAACCATTTATGAATCTAATTATTTCTTGAGAGACTTTGATCCAGCTTCTAACTTTGATGATCCACAGTTATATTACTCTAATCAAGCAAATGCATTTGAGGATTTCTTAGGTATAGATTTAGCCTCTAAAACGGATTTTGTCCCTAGCAATGAAGAGATTGTCTTTTGGGAAGATGATGATGAAAAGGAAATACGAATCACTCCTGGTTTTAGGGTTTTATTGCCAAATGAGTTTTTTCAGGAAAAGGTGTTTGATCAAGAAGGGATGGCCGTCTTGTTAAATAACAACAACTTTAGAGAGTTCTTTAGGGGTGTTTATTTTGATGTACAATCAAATACAGAGGATGGAAGTTTATTCTTATTTGACATAGATGATGCGAAGATTACCTTGCATTATACCAGAGACAGAGAGGTAGCTGATGGTGACGCTGGCAATACTGGAGATGAAGATACTATTGCAGATGAGTATGCTTTAGAGTTTGGCGCGGTCAATGTGAATGTGTTTAAAAATCAATTGACACCTTCAGTTTCGGCTTCACTGTTCAATCCAGATACTAATAATGGTGAAGAAACCTTGTATGTTCGAGGTGGTGATGGAATTATCACAGTGGTTGAGCTTTTTGACAAAATAGATGAAAAATCAATTGAAGATGGTGTGCTTGTCGATGGTGAAAATGGTGTTTCAGATGAGTTAGATGCACTACGTATTGAAAAGTGGTTAATCAATGAAGCTAATCTGATATTCTACGTTGATACAGATAATGTACAAGGTGGAGATACTGAACCCGAGCGTCTCTTTATTTTTAATATTGAAACCGGAGCTGTGCTTGCAGATTATATCTTAGACCTAACAGGCGGTGGCGTAGCAATTGATGCATACACTGAGCATATGGGAAGATTACAACGCGGCAGTGATGCTAATGGAGACTATTACAAATTAAAGGTTACAACGCATCTAAGTCATATAATCAATCGAGATTCTACAAACGTACCATTGGGTGTTATGGTTTCTAGTAATGTTGGAAATGAAGAATTTCAGCAATTAGAAAATCCACAAGTACCCGGAATTTACACGGTGCCTGCTAGTGCTGTTGTTTCTCCAGAAGGAACCGTTTTACACGGTAATGCGTCAGCTAATGAGGCAAGACGGTTAAAACTGCAAATATATTATACTGAAGTTAACGAAGATTAGAGCGTATGTGTGGTATTGTTGGCTATATTGGGCACAGAGAGGCTTATCCTATTATCATTAATGGGTTAAAAAGACTCGAATATAGAGGTTATGATAGTGCTGGAATCGCACTTTTTGATGGTACTGATATTCAGTTAAGTAAGGCCAAAGGAAAAGTAATAAACCTTGAGGCACGGGTTGCTAATGAAATTTCTACAAAGGGTAGTTTAGGCATTGGTCACACACGTTGGGCTACCCATGGTGAACCAAATGATGTTAATGCCCATCCACAATGTTCGAACAGTGGAGATTTGGTGATTATTCATAATGGAATCATTGAAAACTACGCCTCCATTAAAAAAGAATTGATCAACAGAGGATACACTTTTAGTTCAGATACAGATACTGAAGTGCTGGTTAATCTTATCGAAGAGATAAAGAAAGAAGAAAATGTGAAACTTGGTCAGGCGGTTCAAATTGCGCTTAATCAAGTGGTAGGAGCCTATGCTATTGCCCTATTCGACCGAAATAAACCAGACGAAATAGTTGTTGCTAAATTAGGAAGTCCATTAGCTATAGGTATTGGTGATGATGAGTTTTTTGTTGCTAGTGACGCTTCTCCTTTCATAGAATTCACGAATAGAACCATTTACTTAGAAGATGAGGAAATGGCAGTTATAAGAAGAGGTCGCGAAATAAAGATTCGGAAAATAAAGAATGACAAGTTAGTTGCTCCGTACATTCATGAGCTACAGTTAAACCTGGAGCAGATTGAAAAAGGAGGCTATGATCACTTTATGCTGAAGGAAATCTACGAGCAGCCCTCAGTAATTAAAGACACCTTTAGAGGAAGACTCCTAGCCGATCAGGGCATTATTAAGTTGGGTGGTTTAGAAGATTATATTCCCAAGTTCATAAATGCAGATAGAATTATCATTGTTGCCTGTGGAACGTCTTGGCACGCGGGTTTGGTTGCTGAGTATATTTTTGAAGATTTGGCGCGAATTCCTGTTGAGGTTGAATACGCATCTGAATTCAGATATAGAAATCCGATTATCACAGAGAAAGATGTAGTAATTGCCATTTCTCAAAGTGGCGAAACCGCCGATACGCTTGCGGCAATTAAACTTGCCAAAGAAAAAGGGGCCTTTGTCTACGGAATTTGCAATGTAGTTGGATCTACGATCTCAAGAGAGACACATAGTGGAACATATACACACGCTGGTCCTGAGATTGGAGTAGCGTCTACAAAAGCATTTACAACGCAAATAACTGTGCTGAGTATGATTGCGCTTAAATTGGCGAAAATCAAGGGAACTATTTCACAAAGAGATTATATGTTGTACTTGCGTGAGTTGGATACTATTCCAACGAAGGTGCAAGAGGCTTTGGTGAGTGATTCAAAGATTAAAGAGATTGCGAAGATATTTAAAGATGCGCGTAATTTTCTGTACCTCGGAAGAGGATACAATTTCCCAGTTGCTTTGGAAGGCGCATTGAAACTAAAAGAAATATCCTATATCCATGCCGAGGGCTATCCTGCAGCCGAGATGAAGCATGGTCCTATCGCCTTAATTGATGAGCATATGCCTGTGGTTGTCATTGCCGTGAATAGTAACCACTACGAAAAAGTGGTTAGTAATATTCAGGAAATAAAAACACGTAAGGGTATAATTATTGCTGTTGTTACTGAAGGAGATACAACCGTAAGAGAACTGGCAGATTACGTTATGGAGGTGCCAAATACTCCAGAGGCCCTGTCACCATTGGTGACTACTATTCCATTACAATTATTGTCTTATCATATTGCAGTGATGTTAGAGCGAAACGTTGACCAGCCTAGAAACTTAGCAAAGAGCGTTACGGTGGAGTAGTGACTCGTGACAGTTACTCTTACTCCTATAAACTACTCGTAACATTCTCAATATCAATAAGAACTACCCATCTTTGGAGTTCTTCATATTCTGATTATCAACAGTATTTATTTGATAGAATAAGGGGTTTTAAGGAACATTTTCTTACCCCTATTGGATACAGAAAGATATCTCAAATCTTCAATAAGGAGGGGTTAAAAACACCTCGTGGTAATGTGTTTAAAAACAACCACGTTCATTCCATTTATAAGAAAGGTTTAATTCGTGAAGAAAGAATGAATAGAAAAGATATCGTAGAGGTGTCTCAACCTATCATTGAGGAGTTAAATTAAAAATCCGT
>JBLHGH010000166.1:0-4817 GCA_047615425.1 Candidatus Latescibacterota bacterium | reverse complement strand
CACATTGTTTAAGGTGAAATCTATTCCATCAAACGTATTGTTAATCAAGCCGGTTAAAACCCCAACACCAATTACAAGCCATGGAAGATTCCCAATTATGAACCACCCTTTCAAATAATCTCGGTACCCTTTCTTAAGTCTGGAATCTGTTCGAATATATTTGCGAACGCTAAACTTTAGCACAATGCCATTTATGGTGTGGATCAGTACCAACAGCAACCAAAAATGTTTAAAAAATAAATCATCGAAGCTCATGATCCTTCCTTTCGGCGTTCAATTTAATATGCTTCAACACTCGTTTATGTATGCTGTGTACAATCCAATTCGACCATAATGCCCAATAAATTCCGGGCTTAATATCATGAATGTACCACGTAGTTCCCTCCAGTTCGGTTTGTCCGTTCGGTAGCTCGGCTAGCTTAAACTGCCCCTTTTTAGACACGAAGTAATCGTGCAAGTGCGGGGCGTCCACGTCCCAAAAACTTAGCTCTTTCATAGGCTCTGGTTGCCCTAATACGCTAAAAGACAGCAAGTTGGGCGCATCCCAAATGGTGATTGGCTCCACAAAGCTGCCCGTGTTAAAGTTACAGTGTCGAACGGCTCCTACCCCACTACCTTCAATCGTTGCATTAATTGGGTATGCAATGCCTGACGTAAACATGAATTCGGTGGGCTCACTTAATGCTGGGAATTCCAGTACGTTTTGCCAAACCACTTCGATGGGTGCATTGATAATCACTTTAGTTGAAACCGGATGTGTGGTTGGCTGGCTGTTATGTTCAATGAAGGCTGTGGTGGGAATTAAGATGGCGAGCAAGACGATGGAATGCATGGCCTTACTTGGTATTTTCTGCACAATGGCATAGCCAATGGCAGATCCTCCAATGGTTAATAGAGCGGCCAGCGGTGCGGCCATGGCAATACAGATCAGCCCTTCTACGGCAAATAAGATGAGAAAAAGCCCTAAAACGCCCAATGAAAGTAAGCTGTTTAGTATGCCGGCCTTAGACGTCATTTCTCGTTTGTAACCAAAGATGATGGTGGAAGACAGTCCGATGAAGATGGGCGTTATCACAAACAAGGCCAAACCGTATTCTCCAATTCCGTAGATGCCCCAAAGGCTTAAGGTAATGGATATAACAGCAGTTATGGACACGGAGGTCCATCTTCGAGTTATTGGATCGTTGGTGAGGATGGTGGGGAACTGCATTTGGATGGATTGGATTTTCGAAGATAGGAAGAAATACGTTTAGCTTACTAAGTGTGCAAGGGTTTTACACCTTTTAGATGACAAGATGGGTGATGGCCACAACAGATATCATCCTGATAGTGCAGCGTTGTTCATGATCTTTGAAGCAAATCGTTCTTGGTAATTCCTATTTCGAATTTAGTATAAAACATTCAATTGCACTTATTTGGTTTTCAATTTTGCAATTGGAGTTCCTTTTAGACTCTCTTTAATTACATCCGAAATAAAAATTGTAAATGGTTCAATATCGCCTTCAACAGATGCTTTTTCTAATGAATTCATATATATTTTGCGTTCCTTTACCGGAATTACGGTCCAAAGATAGCCGCCTGATGCGAGCATAAGATTCATTAAAAATCTGGCCATTCTGCCATTGCCATATATGGATGTATATATACAAAGATAAAATGTCCAAGTACTGCTCTTGCGCCTGGATTATTTTCATTCTCAAGTAATTCGAGAAGAATTGGCATTGCATCTCTAACGGCATCTTTGTTTAGCGGTACATGTTTTGATTGCGAAATGTTTAAAGGCCCAACTCGGTAGCAGTATGGTTTTTAGCGAATGTTAGTATGCCTTTATTTTAATTTTCTGTTCCTCAAGCTTCGTGCGCCATGGTGCACAGCTAACATTGATATTTCTTGCGAATCAGATATGCGATATATTATTCGGTAATTTCCTTCAATTACTTCTCGAATTGTACGATCTCCAATTTCTTCAACGACTTTACCAGCCAAGGGTAATTTAGTTAGAATTTGTGCTTTGGCAAATATCCTGTCCAGTTGACTTTTAGCATATTTAACTGAATCTTGGGATATATATTCTGAGATCTGCTTTAAGTCCTTTCTGGCACGATTCGTCCATACTATTTGAACCATGAATCAATTTCCTTTTTCATATCATCATTAGAAATTGTTCTTCCTTCCAAAGAGTCTTTTAAACCTTCTTGAATTTTATCGATTACGATTAGTCGGTCGATTAACTCATCCAATGAGAACTCATCTGGCATTTCGTCCAACTGCTTTTGTATTTTTTCCTTCGTGAGCATCTTATTTAACTTAACGGTACTAAGTTACGAAAATTCTATTTGGCGGCGATTAAACAAATGCATACTAACGGTTTGTAGCTATGGCACGTGGCGGTTCACTACTCAAATTTATGTTAATTACTCGTGTTTTCAAATCTACTACTTCTTTTCATTAATGACTCAAACGCGGCCATGGGCCTTTCTATTAGGTGCTGTTAGCAAATGTTTTTTTATTCTTCTTGTTCTTTATTCTTATATCTATCAACGAAAATTCCAATTATTCCAAATGACAAACTACTTATTGGAAAAGTCTCTATTATTCCAAACGTAAATTGTCCATCTCCTGCATTTCCAGCGTTCATTGTTGCCCAAGTATAAAATATTAATGGATGAATAATGAATATTTGAATTATAAAAAAAAATATTAGTCGAATTGTGTTGAACTTTCTTTTTTCTATTTTGTCCTTGTTAATTCTCTTGTAGAACCAAATTCCAGTCAATATAGATAGTCCAAATAGGGTAACGAGTACCCTTGAAGATGTGGTCGAATAATTAGCGTCAGGGAATATTTCGCTAAATAATAGTTCTAGTTGTAGTCCAATCGGGAAAATTGTCAATATTGGAACTATAAAAGTCCAAGTTGTCGCAAAACAAACCACTGTTATTGTTGAACCAATAATTGTTGCGATATACTTGATTGTCATTTTAAAATATTGGCTGTAACGGTAATGCTAAAAGCCGTTGCCTTGCCTTAGGCTGGCTATGGTTTTTAGCGAATGTTAAGCTGCGTCTATTTTAAAAGTTTTTATTTCATTCAATTCTTTGGCTCGATTCATTTTCTCTTCTTCTAAATCATAGTCATTCTGCAATCCTAACCAGAATTTCGCACTAGTTCCGAAATATTTCGCCAACCTCAAAGCCGTGTCTGCAGTAATTCTTCTTCTTCCTTTTATTATTTCGCTTATCCTTGTTTGTGGGATAAAAGTGTCTTTAGAAAGCTTATAAGCCGTAACCGACATTTCATCTAAAAATTCCTCTTTTAATATTTCTCCTGGGTGTATATTTTTTAGCTTCATCTCTTTTTTATTTTAATGATAATCCACAATTTTTACGTCGTACGAATTTTCATTTTCCCATTTGAAAATGATTCTCCATTGATCGTTAATTCTGATGCTATGATACATTTTCAATGTTCCCTTTAATCGCTCCAACCTATTTGAAGGGGGCACCTGAAGATCATTGATAGTTAAAGAGTTATTGAGCATTCTCAATTTTCTTCTGGCTCTGTCTTGTATATTCCTTGGCAACTTCCTTGAAATTATACCATTCCATATCTTCTCGGTTTCTCGATCTCCAAAATCCTTAATCACTAACGAATCGCATTACTAACGTCAAAGGTAAGCATTTATTTTTTATATTTGGGATGCAGCCTACCTAGTGGCTAGTCCCTATAATCTTACTTATATTAACCTTTTGCCCCCTCTTTTACCAAGCGTATCCACTTCATCTTATACCTACTGGTGGCGGCGTTGTTCTTGATCTTCCATTTTACTGGAATGCGTTTGAGAATTTTCTTATCGCCCAAAGATATCCCGTTGTTTTCTTGCGTGTAGAAACCGGTGGCTTCAACCGTATTAGCTGGATTGCTGTGGTCTTTCCACGAATAGCTGTGATCTGCCTTGAGCTCCAACCGTACCTTATCGCCCATGGCACTGTAAACGCCCACAACGTTATCTTCGGCAGGTGGTGAAACACTGAATGAAGAAAGTGAAATGAAAACTAAAATCGCAAAGGCTAACTTGATTGCTTGGTGTACTTTCATGTTTCTTATTTATTGTTGCTCAAATATATGCGATTATTATTTGCCACAAGCAGCAATTAAAGCGGTTGTCCAAAATGCGAGAACATCTTCAAGGAGTGATGGATTTATGCGAATCCGGCAATAAGCCAATAACGGTTGGATATGAGTTGTTTATGTCTTCTGCAAAGTTCTTGTCGAAGGTTACACGTTCAAGTCGGTCGGTTTTCCCGCCGGTTAGTCCGGTAAAAACAGATTGGTAAAAACTCGAACCTTCTGATAAAAAGGTCATTCGTTGATTTTCATCACGAAGAGCGGCGTCAGGCACAATGGTTAACAAGTTGAGCGTATCAGATGTTTCCAACGAAACAATGATCATGTGGATGTAGTATTTGAAGCGTTCTTTTGGAGCTTTGCCTGAAAAGCTGAGTAACTGAACCTCGGTTCCATCTTTTAATAGGTCGTTGTTTATGGTAAAATGATCGAGCGGTACTTCGTCGAAGCTTGGGCCGCAGGAAAATAAGGAAGACAAGATGAAGAGTTGCAGAATGATTCGTTTCGTTTTCATGACTTCCGAATTTAATGCCCGAAGTTAAAAATGCAAGTGGGATTTTTTTGTTCTTTTTAGTTTTTAGAACGGCGTTCTCTTGGGTCTCCATTTATCTTAAAATTATACCCTTAGTTTATCGTCGCGTTGGGGGTAACAGCCCCAAAGCCCCAGTTTTAAAATAAAAAAAAAAAAA
>JBLHGH010000165.1:0-4846 GCA_047615425.1 Candidatus Latescibacterota bacterium | reverse complement strand
ACGTAGTAGCCTTCAGAAATAGAAAAAAAATAAATCTTGTAAAACTGTTAGAAACAAGAGATAATTAATCAATCTTATCACTATATTTATTCATAAATTTGTTCTAACAAAAAAAAAAGGAGCGCATTGAAACTCAATAGAGAAGTAAAAACCGGAATTCTTGCCATTGGAGCGATCTTATTATTCGTTTTTGGCTACAGCTACTTAAAGGGAACAAACATATTCGAAAAACAACGCACCTTTTTCGTGAAATATTCGAATGTTGAAGGGCTTGCTAAATCTGCTCCTGTTACAATTAATGGATTAGCTGTAGGAAATGTACAAGCCATCGATTTTGAAGACAAAAGTGGAGGCCTTATTGTTCAATTCACAGTGGAACAAGACTTTGATTTTTCAAAAAACAGTCTCGTTAAAATATATAGCAGTGGGATAATAGGTGGGAAGTCATTAGGCATCTTTCCAGAATACGACCCAAAGAGCATTGCCAAAACAGGTGACACCCTGCGTGGAGAAATTGAACAGGGCATGCTAGATTTGGTGACAGCTCGTTTAGGGCCTTTAGAGGAAAAGGTGAATACAACGTTAGCGGCTATGGATACTTTAATGTTTAGTTTGACCGCCGTTGTTGATAAAGAGACGCGGTCCAATTTAAGCCGTGCCATTGCCAACTTAGCTGATGCTTCGTATTCATTTAAAGGAATCACTAGAAAAACGGATGCGTTACTTAGTGATAACAAAGAAAAACTAGATCGTACTTTCACAAATTTAGATACAACATCACAAAACTTTGCTCGCTTATCTGACTCCTTATCTCAAATTGAAATTGGAAAGATGACCGCCCAGATTGAAAGTATAACTACACGTTTAGATAAAATCATTACAGGCATCGATAATGGTGAGGGTAGTGTGGGTAAGCTTTTAAAAGACGATAAACTCTACGATAACCTTGAAGGAGCCTCGCATCAATTGGAAGCGTTTTTAGAAGACATGAAATTAAACCCAAAACGTTATGTTCATTTTTCTCTTTTCGGAAAAAAGAACAAAGAATTTGTAGCCCCTCAAGATACAATCAACTAAGATTCATGCAGTACCTAACAAACATTTTATTCTTTTTAGTCCTTGCTATAGGTATAGGCTATTTTATTAAGAACATTCGCAAGGTTGTCAGAAACATCAAACTGGGTCATGCGGTTGATGCTTCAGATAATAAAGGTGTGCGCTGGGGAAATGTATTCAGAATTGCCATGGGGCAGTCTAAAATGGTTAAAAGGCCCATAGCTGGACTTTTACATATCATTGTTTATGTTGGCTTTATTGTAATTAATATTGAAGTGCTCGAAATAATTATCGACGGTCTTTTTGGAACGCATCGTATATTCTCTTCGCTTGGCGTAGTCTATGATTACCTTATTGCTACCTTTGAAATACTGGCATTGCTCGTGTTTATTGGCGTGGTTCTATTTTGGACACGTAGAAATGTTCGTCGCTTAAAACGTTTTTGGTCATCAGAAATGAAAGGCTGGCCAAAAAATGATGGAAATTTTATTTTATATTTTGAAATGGTCCTCATGGCATTATTTATCACCATGAACGCGGCAGATTTGCAACTACAAAACATCGGAGCAGCACATTATACAGAAGCTGGAATGTTTCCGGTAAGTCAGTATGTTACTCTATTATTTGACGGCCTAACTGAAAGCACTTTGATTATCATTGAACGCTCAGCCTGGTGGCTTCATATTCTAGGAATCCTCATATTCCTTAACTACCTATATTTTTCGAAGCACTTGCATATTATG
This sequence comes from Candidatus Latescibacterota bacterium, assembly GCA_047615425.1. Classification (GTDB taxonomy): domain Bacteria; phylum Bacteroidota; class Bacteroidia; order Flavobacteriales; family Flavobacteriaceae; genus Patiriisocius. The sequence goes on along the minus strand of JBLHGH010000165.1, from coordinate 3,047 downwards.
CTTGCATTCCCTAATGTATATTTCGGATCCTTACTTCCGAAAGGACAATTTAAAAATAACGAAGCAGTTACTTCCGAAGTAAAAATGATGATGGATCCAAGTGTAGATCCTTTTGCAGCACCTCCTGAGGGTGCTGAAGTACCTGCAAAGTTTGGCGCTAGTGATGTGATGGATTTAACGCAAATACAGTTGTTAAATGCTTACACCTGTACAGAATGTGGACGTTGCACAAGTGAATGTCCAGCAAATCAAACAGGCAAGAAACTTTCGCCTAGAAAAATCATGATGGATACCCGCGATAGGCTAGAAGAAGTAGGAAAAAATATTGATGCAAACGGAGCGTTCAAACCAGACGGAAAACAACTCTTGGGAGATTATATTTCTGAGGAAGAACTTTGGGCGTGTACAACGTGCAATGCATGTGTTGAAGCTTGCCCTGTAAGCATTGACCCGCTTTCTATTATTATGGAAATGAGACAGTATTTGGTGATGGAGCAATCTGCCGCGCCAAGCGAATTAAATGTAATAATGACAAACATTGAGAACAATGGCGCACCTTGGCCATTCAATCAAATGGATAGATTAAACTGGAAGAATGAAAACTGAAGACGCAAAGAATTTTCTACAAAACACGCAGGTTGACGGCGAAACTGTGAGTCCATTGCTCTCAGAGGACGTGAAAAATTACCTAATCGATATAGACGGAACTATTACAGATGATATCCCTAACGAAGAACCTGAACGTATGGGAACCTGTGAGCCTTACCCGGATGCTCTTAAAACATTGAATAAGTGGTATGACGAAGGAGATATTATCTGTTTCTTCACGTCGAGAACTGAAGACCATAGGGAGATAACCGAATTCTGGCTTGATAAACACGGCTTTAAGTATCACTCTTTATTGATGGGAAAACCAAGAGGAGGTAATTATCACTGGATAGACAATCATTTGGTGAAGGCAACACAATACAAGGGTAAGTTTACAGATTTAGTTGAAAAGAAAGTAACAATTCAAGTATTTGAGGATTAATATAATGAGCGAAGCAATTAAAGTACCAACAATGGCTGAATATATGGCCGAAGGAAAGAAACCTGAAGTTTTATTTTGGGTAGGATGCGCTGGTAGTTTCGATGATCGAGCAAAGAAAATCACCAAGGCTTTTGTAAAGTTATTGCATAGCGCTGGAGTAGATTTTGCGGTATTAGGAACGGAAGAAAGCTGTACGGGCGATCCTGCCAAACGTTCTGGAAATGAGTTTTTGTTTCAGATGCAGGCGATGCCTAATATTGAAGCGCTTAATGCGTACGAAGTAAAGAAAATTGTAACCGCTTGTCCGCATTGCTTCAACACTATTAAAAATGAATATCCCGAATTAGGTGGAAACTACGAAGTAATGCACCACACACAATTTCTTAAATCATTAATGAATGAAGGCAGACTGAAAGTTGAGGGTGGTAAATTTAAAGGAAAACGCATCACTTTTCATGATCCTTGCTATTTAGGAAGAGCTAATAATGAATATGAAGCTCCTCGCGAGTTATTACAAAAGCTAGAGGTAGAATTAGTAGAAATGAAACGTTGCAAGACCCGCGGACTATGCTGTGGAGCAGGAGGAGCTCAAATGTTTAAAGAACCAGAAGCCGGCGATAAAGACATCAATGTTGAGCGAACAGAAGAGGCCCTCGAAACTCAGCCTAAAATAATTGCAGCGGGTTGTCCATTTTGCAATACCATGCTCACAGACGGCTTAAAAGCTAAAGAAAAAGAGTCTGATGTGCAGGTAATGGATATTGCTGAAATGATTGCTAATGCACACGATTTATAATCTTTTTTAATAAGTTAACCTTTCTTATTTAGACTCGAAAATTATGCTAACGCCTTTTAAAGATCTTCCAGAAAATGCTCGAGTTTGGGTATACCAATCCAATAGAAAACTCAGTGATGAAGAACTAAGTATTGTTGAAACAAAGGCTTCTGAATTTCTAAAGATTTGGACGGCCCATGGCAGCCACTTGGAAGCGGGGTTTGAAATTAAATACAATAGATTTATTGTGATTGGTCTCAACCAAACCAATGCTTCTGCTTCTGGTTGTAGTATCGATGCCTCTGTACGCTTTATTCAGTCTTTGGAAAAAGAATTTGAAATTGATTTGTTGGATAAGATGAATGTTACTTTTTATAATGGTGATTTCATTGCGCATAAAAGTCTTCTAGATTTTAAGAAAATGGCCAAATCAAGATCTGTGTCGTCAAATACCGTGGTTTTTAATAATCTTGTGAACACAAAAGCGGAATATTTAGAGAATTGGGAAGTGCCCGCAAAAGAAAGTTGGCACAATAGATTTCTAGCATAGTTTTTGTAACTTTCCGTACATGAATAATCCCATAGCCATTGCCTTTTTTTGCCTCATTACATGCGTTGTTTTTTCACAGCAGCAAAACCCATTAATTGACAAAACAGATTTTCCCAATCAGAAAATGTGGGTAGATAGTATTTACAGTAATATGTCGCTTCAAGAAAAGGTTGGCCAGCTCTTCATGGTCGATGCTTTTTCAAGTGATCCAAAGTCAAAAACTGATAAAATAAACGCACTTATTGAGGAGCAATACATTGGTGGTGTGATTTTCTCAAAAGGCGGCCCAAAAAGACAGGCAAAGCTTAACAATGAGTTTCAAGCGAAGTCGAAAGTACCTTTAATGATAGCTATGGATGCTGAATGGGGTCTCGCTATGAGGCTTGACTCCACTTATGCCTATCCTTGGAATATGACCTTAGGCGCTATCACAGACAATGATATTGTAGCGCGTATAGGGAAACGTATTGGAGAACATTCCAAACGGATGGGCGTTCATATTAATTTTGCGCCAGTAGTAGACATAAACACGAATCCAAAGAACCCGATTATTGGGAATCGATCTTTTGGCGAAGACAAAGATAATGTAACCGAAAAATCACTCGCGTTTATGAGAGGCATGCAAAGTGCCGGTATAATGGCGAATGCCAAGCATTTTCCAGGACATGGTGATACGGAAGCAGATTCGCATG
>JBLHGH010000164.1:0-4853 GCA_047615425.1 Candidatus Latescibacterota bacterium | reverse complement strand
AGAGATTAAACCAGAAGTTGTTGCAGGACATAGTTATGGTGAGTTCACCGCGTTACATGCAGCGGGTGTTTTAAGCTCGAATGATTTGTTTACTATTTCTCAAAAGAGAGGATTAATAATGGCTGGTGGTTGCGAGGTGGATGGAACAATGGCCGTAGTTGGAGGAACTCCAGAACAGGTCTCATCTTATTTGAATGCAGATGTTAACATAGCAAACTTAAATGCTCCAAAGCAAACAGTTATTTCAGGAGAAAGAAATGCTGTATATCAAGTAATGGCAAAAATAAAAAAGGATGGTTTAAAGGTGAAGGAAATTGCTGTTGCAGGTCCATTTCATACTCCATTTTTTAAGACAGCTCAACAACCGTTAATGGAAGCTATAAATAGTTTATCCTTTAACAGTCCTGAAATCCCTGTTTATTCGAATACAACTGGGAAAGTGTATCCTCAAAATTTAGAAAAAATTATTGACCTTTTAAATCAACATCTTTTAAGTCCTGTTCGTTTTTCAGATGAAATAGAACAGATGTATGAAGACGGAGTTCGCTTGTTCCTTGAAGTTGGTCCGAATAAAGTTTTAACCGGATTAATTGATCAAATTCTAGAAGGAAAATCATACAAAGCCATAGCCGTTGAAGGACAAGGTGGCGGAGTAAAAGGGACCTTAAGTGCAGTTGGCGCAATTTACACGGCCGGATACGAGTTAAATATTGAAAATTTATATGAAGGAAGAAACTGCAAGTTTCTTAGTCTGTCTGATGCAATTAATAAGGCCAAAGAAGAAACATTTAGTAGCGCAAGCGTTCTATTACACGGTGGAGGTGTTCGTAAAATAGATGAAGCTGTTGCTATCTCAGGAGTTTCACAACTTATTGATTCATCAAATAGAAAAGAAATTGAATCTGTTGAAGTTTTAAAATTATCGCATTCTTCATGTAAATTGAATGATAGCGATCAGCTACTTGAAGGGTATCAATCTTATCAACAAACCATGCAACAATTTCTTGCAAGTCAAGAAACAATGATGGGGCACTTTTTAAGAGGTGAATCGATTCCAAATCAACAAATAAACGCTACTCCAATTCCTTTAACTTCACCAAAAAAAGATCAATCACCACTTGTAAACGAGGAGATAGAGTCTGTTGAAATAGAGGAGATTAAACCTGAATTGACAGAAACTAAAAAGTCTATAAATAAAGGTGATCTTGCTGTAAAAATGATTGCTATCATAAGTGAAAGAACAGGGTACCCTTCAGATATGCTGAACGAGGATATAGATTTAGAAGCGGAGTTGGGAATTGATTCGATCAAACGAATGGAAATACTTGATAAGGTTTTAAAAGAATTATCTGCTGATCATGAAACAAAACTTCAAGGGTTTATGCCGCAATTAATGCGAGCGAAATCAATAAATGAATTTATAAATATTGCTTTCGATAAAGAAATCATTCAAACGTTGGAAGAAGTTTCGGAAACCTCAATAACGAACGAAATTCCTGTTGGAGCAATTAAAGAAGATACTAATACTGAAACATGTGCACGATTTGTGATGGAATCAGTAATACAGGAATTGCCATTCAAAGGAGATCCAGTACTGACTGGAGTTCACCTGATAACTGCTGATTCGGGAAATATTGCAGATTTGTTAGCAAAGAAGATTGAATCTTTCGGTGGAACTCCTATTCTCTTAGGTGAAGATGTTTTAGCATCATTTGATTTTTTGGAGGCAAAACTACTGCTTATCTTTGAAAAATATCCTGAAATTTCAAGTGTGATTCACTGTGCTCCCTTAAGTAAAATTTCAATGCCAGAAGAGTTGAAGGAATGGAAAAACCTTACACAAACCCAATCAAAAAGTTTATTTCAAATTCTGCGATTTGCTTCGCTTAAAGATGAGAAATCAATTCATTATCCAATCAAAAAAGTGATAACAACTTCTTCATTTGGTGGTTATTTTGGCAGAAAGGCTAAAACTTCAAATGGACTTCCTAGCGCAGGAGGAAATGCTGGAATGTTAAAAGCACTCGGCAAAGAACGAACAGATATTGATATTAAGGTTTTGGATTTTGACAGTTTACTGTTAGAAAGTGAAGTCGCATACAGAATTGTTCGTGAATTAGCAAATACGGGCGGAAAAATTGAAATTGGTTATCCAAATGGTGAACGAGTAATTTTCCAACCTATTGCAGCTGAATTAGAAGACCAAGATAGTTCAGAGGATCAGCGTCTAGACGAGGGTTCAGTTGTTCTTGCAACTGGTGGAGCAAAAGGAATTACAGCTGAGATTACGAAATCAATGGTGGTTCCTGGGATGAAGCTTATAGTCATAGGTAGATCAAAAGAGATTGATTTAGAAACTACGCCCAAAGGAGGTGCAAATACATCGTTTCATAAATTAATTGAACAAGGCGTTGATGTAGAATACTTTTCTGTAGATGTTAAGGACGATCAAGCATTCAAAGAACTGATTGAATATATTTACAGCACTTATGGAAGACTAGATGCCGTAATTCATGGTGCAGGAATTATAGAAGATGATCATATAGAGCAAAAAGGAATGGACTCATTCAATAAAGTCTTTGATACTAAGGTTGATACGGCATTCTTATTGTTCAAATATTTACGTCCAGAATCCTTAAAACTATTGGTGTTTTTTGGCTCTGTATCTGGACGATTTGGAAATCAAGGTCAAACGGATTATGCTGCCGCCAATGAGGTTTTGAATCGTTTTGCTTGGTATTTACATCAAAAATGGCCAAACACTAGAACGCTTACCATTAATTGGGGGCCATGGAGTATGATTGGAATGGCATCTCCGATGGTTATTCGACTATTAAAAAGTCAAGGAATGGAACCAATTCATCCAAATGAAGGATGTAATTTTTTCTTGCGTGAAATTCGCCAAGGAAATAATGAAACTTCAGAAGTTATCGCTGGAGATGGACCATGGGGGAATCTTGACGAAATGATTTTTCCAGAATTGGAGCTTGAACAAATTTTTAATCAAACAGCAATTCATAATCTTTCATAATTAATCATAACAAACTAATAAACCATGAGTAAGAAAAATAAACCTTCGTTTATAGGTACACTTATAACAATGCTGTTTATGAGTTATGTACTACTACTTAAAGTATTACACTTTCCTTCTAAATGGTTTTCAAATCGAATTAAGCGAATTATAGATAACTGGACTTATTCAATGTTGTGGACGCTAATTTCATCTTTCGGAACGAGAGCTTATTTGGATCAACCCTGTAAATATAAAATCAGAACCGATCAGCCAAAGACAATAGTCGATGATCAATTCAAATTGTCACCAGAAACAATAAAGGAATTTCATACGAATGGTTTTCTGGGGCCATTCACTGTTCTTTCAGAAGAGGAAATGTCAGTTTTTCGTACAGAACTTGAAAATGAACTTGATATAGATTCAAAAACATTTGGCTTTAAAACTGTTAGAGATAGACATTTAGATGCCCCATTTATAATGGATATGTTCAGAAAACCTGAGATTACTGAAGTATTGGCTCAATTGTTAGGCCCAGACATTCTTTTATGGCGATCTCATGTTTTTAATAAGCCACCTGGAGCAGCTTCAATTCCATGGCATCAAGCTTCAACGTATATGTTAGAAGATTATAAACGACCAATTCTCCATACACCAGACAAAAATGCTCTTTTCCAACTTACTGTTTGGATTGCTGTTGATGATACAACTTTGGAGAATGGATGTATGGAGTTTATTCCAGGGTCACATTCTAAAATGAGAAAGATTACAGTTGGTAAAGGAGAAAAGTTTTATTCATCACAATTTGCAATGGATGTGGATTTAGACAAGACCAAAGTTATTCCAATGCCTCTAAAACCTGGACAATTTGTAGTGTTTTCTGAAAGATGTGTTCATGGTAGTAAAGGCAATACTACAGATGCAAGAAGAATGGGGATCAATTTTAGAGCGGTTACTCCTGATACATCAGCTTATGCGAATCAGAAGAAACATTTTGCGGCACATCATCAATTAACATGGGATTTGAAAAACTGGAGAATGGTGACATTGCGCGGAGAAGATAAATTGAAGTTGAGTAAAACCGATGCTGAAAAGGAATCAGAGAAAATATTAGAAGAGACATAAATGGTAAATATATTTAAATCAGTGACTGGAATATTTATTGAAAATACTTATTTTCTTATTAATTCGAAAGAAAAGTGGGGAGTAATTGTAGATCCTGGCCAGGGAGCATTGCAGCTTTTAGAGCAATTAAAAATGGAAGAGATCTCTTGGAAAGCAATTTTTTTAACCCATGCTCATTTTGATCACCTTCTGGGGTTGCAAGAAGTAGTTGATAAAACAAATACACCCATTTATTTGCATAAAGAAGACCTGTCTTTATATAACCGCTTCGAAAAGAAAGCCGCTAAATTTGGATATAAAGTACAGCAATTACCTCCACCGAATTTCTTCTGGAAAGATCAAGAAGTGATTTCAATCGGTAAAACGAATTTTGAAATTATTCATACTCCTGGTCATACCCCTGGTAGTGTTTGCATAAAATGGGGAAATCAACTTATAACAGGAGATACATTGATGCACAGAAAAATTGGTATAACTGATAGGTTTGGATCATTGAAAGAGATTCAGAAAAGTATTTCGCAGAAGCTATTTAGTCTTCCCGACGAAACTGTAATTTATCCTGGGCATCAAAAAAAAAGTACTATAGGAGAAGAGAAAAAATATAACCTCGAAATTTTTTGAAAATGAAAATATTATATGTGGTTCCTAACCCAAACAGAATAGGAGGCGTATCTCGTTCCATTCAACGCGTTGTAAATCATTTAAAAAAAAATGGATT
>JBLHGH010000163.1:0-4929 GCA_047615425.1 Candidatus Latescibacterota bacterium | reverse complement strand
CTCCATCGCGCTTTCAGCTCTTTCTTGCTATTAACAAAGGGTTTTGAATCATAGTCCACGTTAATTGTTTCGTTCTGCGTATAATCGAAAGGGGGGTCTAAAACTTCATCATAAACTAATTTAGATTCTCCCATGCGTTGCATAAAACGATCGTAAACTACATTAAAAAAACTAATATCTTTTTCTTTGATTTGATCATCGATTAGTAAGGTATACTGACTAAATTCTTCGATATCAGACGCCAAGAAATAACGCTTAATTGGATCTAAGGCATTAATAAAATCATTGTAAACTCCTTCCGAAAAGACATCATCCATATCTGCTGGATCATAATGACCGCGCTGAAGTACATAGGTAATTAAATCGATTAATAATTTGTCCTTATCTGGATCGTCAAATTCCTTTGTTGTAAAACTGCATGAAGATGCAGCTACAAAAACAGCCAAGAATAAAACCTTAAAATTCCTTTTCATAATGCGCATATCGGTATTCTTAATTAGAGTTCTTAAAAATATATAAAAAACCGTGCCAATAGCCTATTTTGGTAATAATATTTTGTTAAACAGGTTCAGAACAACTTCAGAAATTCAAAATCAAAATTCATAATTATAAACCGTATTTTAGCGTTTTAAATTTCAGCCCTTATGGCAGCTACCAGACCTCTTATACTAGTAACGAATGATGACGGAATTACCGCTCCAGGAATTCGAGCCTTAATCGAGGTAATGAACACCATTGGAGATGTCTGCGTTGTAGCACCAGATAGACCGCAAAGCGCTATGGGACATGCTATAACAATTAATGACACCTTGTATGTAAATAAGTTGAAATTACATAACGATGCTGCACAGCATGAGTATAGCTGCAGCGGAACACCTGTTGATTGTGTTAAACTTGCGGTAAATGAAATATTAAAACGCAAGCCTGATTTATGCGTGAGCGGCGTTAATCATGGAAGCAATTCATCAATTAATGTTATTTATAGTGGTACTATGAGTGCCGCTGTAGAGGCAGGAACTTTAGGCATTCCATCGATTGGGTTCTCACTACTCGATTATTCATTAGAGGCAGATTTCGAACCTGCAAAAAAATACATCAAGCATATCGTAGCCGAATGTCTCGAGAACGGACTTCCGAAAGGCGTAGTCTTAAACGTAAATATTCCGAAACTTTCCGAAGCAGAAATAAAAGGAGTAAAGGTGTGTAGACAGGCAGATGCGCATTGGGAAGAAGCGTTTGACAAACGCACTAACCCCTTAGGAAGAGATTACTATTGGCTAACAGGCAAGTTTGTAAACAATGATAAAGGTGAAGATACAGACGAATGGGCCCTTGAACAAGGTTATATTTCTGTAGTTCCTGTACAATTTGATTTAACAGCACATCACGCAATACAAGAAATTAACACCTGGAATTTATGAGACAAAAAATAGCAAAAGAGATAGCTATTGGCCTTTTAATTGGTTTGATTTCAAATAGCATTGGAATTTATCTTTATCTTTTCTTTTTGTCTAGCATGAAGAAATTAAGCGTTGAGTCCACATTCCAAATGACTTTAGAACAAGGTCTCATCGGAAATGTTATCATTTTAGGAGCTTTATTAAACCTTGCCGTTTTCTTTATCTTTCTGAAGAAGAAAAAATACTATAGAGCCCGTGGCGTGATTTTAGCAACGCTGATCGCAGCGATTGTAATTTTAGCATCAAAATTCTTCTGAAAAAAATTCAGATTTGAACACTATATTGTAGTTTCATAATAACATATGAAGTATTATATCATAGCAGGTGAAGCTTCCGGAGATTTACACGGAGCCAACTTAATGAAAGCCCTCCAAAAAGAGGATACAGCAGCTCAATTTAGATTTTGGGGTGGAGACCTTATGTCTGAGGTTGGAGGAACGCATGTTAAGCACTATCGCGAACTCGCCTTTATGGGTTTTGTTGAAGTAATCTTCAATTTGAAAACGATTCTCAAAAACATCAAGTTTTGCAAAACAGATATTGAAACCTTTCAACCCGATGTAATCATATTTATTGACTACCCTGGTTTTAATCTACGTATTGCCAAATGGGCCAAACAAAAAGGGTTCAATACCCAATATTATATTTCGCCTCAAATCTGGGCCTGGAAGGAAAATAGGATTAAAGATATCAAAAGAGATGTGGATGCCATGTATGTCATTCTTCCTTTCGAAAAGGATTTCTACGAAGAAAAACACAACTTCCCTGTACACTTTGTGGGCCACCCGCTTATCGATGCAATCGCCACTAGAGAAAAGATGCTTCCTGAAAACTTCAGAGAAAATCATCAATTAGATGAAAGGCCTATCATCGCGTTATTGCCTGGTAGCAGAAAACAAGAGATTTCTAAGATGCTTTCTGTGATGCTCTCAATTGTAAACGATTTCCCTGATTATCAATTCGTAATTGCAGGAGCGCCCAGTCAAGATCAGAGTTTTTATGCGCCGTATATTCAACAGCAAAATGTTTATTTATTGCTAAATAAGACCTATGACTTGCTCAGCATTTCCCACGCGGCATTGGTCACATCTGGCACGGCAACCCTAGAAGCTGGTCTATTCAAAATTCCTCAGGTAGTTTGTTATAAAGGAAATCGCATTTCCTACGAAATTGCAAAGCGCGTTATTAATTTGAATTATATTTCACTGGTAAACCTCATCTTAGATAAAGAAGTTGTGACCGAATTAATTCAAACCGAATTCAATTCCAAGCGCTTGAAAGAGGAACTCACTAAAATTTTAGCCCCTAAGAAGCGAGCGTCCATATTTTTAGATTATGATGCTTTAGAGCAAGCGCTTGGCGGAAAAGGCGCGAGCAATAAAACGGCAAAGTTGATTTTTCAAAGTAAACAGCGAATCGATTCCTAATATTTCCGTTAAAAATATTACATTTAGCAAACCGTTTCAACAATTCCTTGATGAAAAAAACGATTCTACTTGTGCTCCTTGCGCTTTTTTTAGTTTCCTGCGGAAATTCAAAAAGAGTCACAAAATCCACTTCAAAGAAATATAAAACTGAAACCACTTCATCTAGCAAAAAACTAGACAAGGTTGTAAATAATGCTAGGATGTTTGAAGGGACACGCTATAAGTTTGGTGGCACTACACGATCTGGCATGGATTGTTCTGGACTTATTTATGTAGCATTTGGCAAAGAGCGTATTGAGCTTCCACGTGTTTCAAGAGATATGGCCACCAGAGGCAAGCAGGTGCCACTTTCCAAAGCTTCAAAAGGTGACCTCGTATTTTTCCAAACGAATAAAAACAAACAGGTTATTAATCACGTAGGCCTTGTCACGTCAACAAAAGGAGGCAAGGTTCAATTCATTCATGCTACTACATCAAAAGGTGTCATTATTTCTTCATTAGATGAACGTTATTGGAAAGCAGCCTTTGTTCAAGCACGTAGAATTATATAAAATTTGTATCTTTAGGTTGACTCCCACAGTTAATTCAGGCATCTGCCTGTTGTGCGAGGATGAAATTCATCAATTTTGCTATCATAAAGTTTTCAGTATTTCTTACAGTTGGAATTCTGACGGCCTATTATTTTCCACAATTAAAGACCTACCCACTTCCAACACTTTTAAGTTGTTTCGTTGTATTACTCATCACCTGGCAAATAGCTAAAAGGAAATTAATCCAAACAATATATTTTGGGCTTACCACCTATGTTTGCTTTTTTGCAATTGGATTAGTCAACTATCAGCTTAGACAACCCAACCAACATCCCAATCATTACTTCAATACATACTCCACGAATCAAGCATCTAGTTCAAAAACAAATCTCATTCAATTAAACATTGCTGAAGTTCTTAAAGCAGACATCTACAACGATAAATATATTGGATTGGTTACCGCTATTGATGGTCAAAAGAAGCATGGTAAATTGCTGCTGAGCGTAACTAAAGATACGTGCTGGGCCAGATTTACAGTGGACGATCAATTATTAATATCCAGCAGTACTTCAAGCATTGCAAAGCCCAAAAATCCACATCAATTTAACTATAATGAGTATATGAAATCCATGGTGGTTTTTGGTCAATTACGCATTCAAAACGGCGCTATTTTAGTTCATAATCATCAAACAAGAACACTCAAGGGATATGCAGAAAAAATACGATCAAGACTCATTGCCTCGCTTAAAAGATCTGGATTAAAACAGGAAGAACGCGTCATAGTCCAAGCCCTTATTCTTGGTGAACGACGCGAAATTAGTGGCGAAACCAAGAGTCAATACGCAGCAGCAGGTGCCATACACCTTTTGGCAGTTTCTGGTTTGCATGTTGGAATTGTATTTATGCTGTTTCGTTTTTTATTAGCACCATTGGACGCTGGAAAAACGGGGCGTATTATAAAAGCGCTGTTGCTTATTTCATTACTTTATGGGTTTGCACTCCTAACAGGTTTATCGCCGTCCGTTGTGCGTGCGGCGACTATGTTTTCTCTTTTTATTTTTGCAGACCTTGTAAATAGAAGAACAGATAGTATCAACACGCTTTTCATTTCTTACTTTGGGCTACTGCTCATTAATCCGACCTGGTTGTTTCAGATCGGATTTCAGTTAAGCTACCTTGCGGTTTTCTTTATTCTGTGGATTCAGCCCAAGTTATACGGTTATTTTAACCCAAAAAACTACTTCTTAAAACTATTCTGGGGCATTACTACAGTCTCTATTGCTGCACAACTAGGTGTTTTTCCTCTTAGTTTATATTATTTTCATCAATTCCCAGGCTTATTTCTGCTCACTAATTTGGTTGTCCTTCCGCTGATATCGTTAATCCTGATTGCGGGTATTATTTTCATACTACTGTCCATATTAGAGTCCCTACCTCCGTGGTTTATTCAATCCTATTCTGAAGTAATTAGAAACCTGAACTACTTTATTGCGTGGACTGCAGATCAAGAAA
>JBLHGH010000162.1:0-4929 GCA_047615425.1 Candidatus Latescibacterota bacterium | reverse complement strand
TGAAGGAAAACAAGGAAGTAAATTTCGGTTTTATTGACCCTGGGTTTTACTATATCCGAATTATTTTCGACACCAATGAAAATGGACAGTGGGACAGTGGTCATTTCTTAACGCGAACCCAACCTGAAAAGATACTGTACTACCCTTCTAAAATTGAAGTAAAACCAAATTGGAGTTTAAACGAAACCTTTATTCTAGAGTAAAACGGTCCCTGTCACTTAAAAATTGAAGGTGCGCTCGCGTAGCTACCAATTGATCCATATCTAGTGTTACCGTGCTAATTCCATCACTTTCAAAAAATGGGTTCTCAAAACGCTCACCCAAAACATCGTAGGCCGCAGAATGACCTGTATATTCATGGCCGTTGCCATCCAACCCAACACGGTTTACTCCTATGCAATAACTCATATTCTCAATAGCCCGGGCTTTTAATAGGGTGTCCCACGCAGTAATTCGTTTTTTAGGCCAATTCGCACAATAGATGAGTAAATCGTAATCTGAAGTATTTCTTGCCCATACTGGGAATCTTAAATCATAGCAAATCAATGGACAAATACGCCAACCTTTATACGCTACAACAATTCTTTCATTTCCGCTTTTAAAAACCTCATGTTCCCCAGCTAGTGTGAAGGTGTGTCTTTTATCATATTGCTGAAAGGATCCATCTGGAAACACAAAATAGAGGCGATTGTAAAAGTTCCCATGCTCCTCAATAATAAGACTTCCCGTAATTGCTACATTTTTTAATTTTGCTTGGTCTTGCATCCACTGAAAGGAAATCCCTTTATGTGGTTCGGCAGCTTCCAATGCATTCATAGTAAATCCCGTTGTAAACATTTCAGGAAGTACAATGAGATCTATTTCATCTGAAATAGTTTGAATTTTTTTTGAAAATTGCGACCTATTTTCCACTGGGTTTTCCCAATGTAGATCTGATTGTATGAAAGAGACTTTAAGGTTATTCACAGGTAAACAATTGAACTCACTAAAATTAGTTCTTTTTAGCCAACAAATGACATTAATCTAACAACATGGCAGCCACCTCTTTTAGTCCCTGCATCCTGGCATGATCTAAAGCGGTATTTCCTTTGTCGTCTTTCAGACCAATATCAGCTCCATTTTCAAGTAAAAGCGCAATTAAAGAAACTTTATTAAACATCGCAGCAAAAATAAGGGCAGTAGCGCCATTACTATTTGTGGTATTTATATTTGCACCATCTTCGATTAAAAGTCTGGCTATGTTTTCAAATCCCTTAAAACAGACTCCCATTAGTGCTGTGTTCCCAGCTGCATCTTGAGCGTCCAAATTCTGTTCGCATTTTAATAAAGCCTCTGTTATGCTCTCGAATCCGTAATAAGTTGCTAATAATAACGGCGTTGATCCTCGTTGGTCTTTTTCATGTACCAGTTTTGGATTCATATCAAGCAGCGTAGTCACCGTTGCTACATCTTCATTTCGTATGGCATCAAATAACTTCTGACTCATAAGCATCTATTTTAAAAGCGGAAGGGTAAAAGAATCTTTCCGCTTTTATTTTCAAGCTACAATTTATTTTTATAATTCATTCTAGAGATCAAATCGATCGAGGTTCATCACCTTAGTCCAAGCTGCCACGAAGTCCTTCACAAACTTCTCTTTAGCGTCATCAGATGCATAAACCTCAGCCATCGCTCGAAGCTCTGAATTTGATCCGAAGATCAAATCAGCTCGAGTTCCAGTCCATTTAACTGCACCCGTAGCGCGATCAGTCCCTTCAAATACGTTATCGTCTTCAGAAATAGATTTCCAAGTTGTTTCAATGTTCAAAAGATTTACAAAGAAGTCATTGGACAAGGTTTCTGGAGAATCCGTAAACACGCCGTGACGCGACTTGTCAAAATTTGCTCCTAATGAGCGCATTCCTCCTGCTAAAACTGTCATTTCTGGCACGGTAAGAGTTAATAGCTGTGCCTTATCGACCAACAATTCCTCCGCAGAGGTAATTTGATCACTTTTTAAATAATTTCTGAAACCATCAGCAGCTGGTTCAAGATGAGCAAATGACTCAATATCTGTTTGCTCCTGAGTAGCATCTCCACGTCCTGAAGTAAATGGCACTGTCACATTATGACCAGCTTTTCTCGCTGCCTCCTCAATACCTGCATTTCCTCCTAAGACAATTAAGTCGGCCATAGAAACCTTAGCCGCGAATTCTCTTTGGATGCCTTCTAGTACACTAAACACTTTAGACAACTCGGCTGGGTTATTTACTGCCCAATCTTTTTGAGGTGATAGCCGAAGACGCCCACCGTTTGAACCTCCGCGCATATCAGAACCTCTATACGTAGACGCTGATGCCCAAGCTGTTGTTGCCAACTGCGAAATTGACAGCCCAGAAGCAAGAAGTGTCTTTTTCAATTCAGCAATCGATGCGTCATCTAATGAACTTGACGATACAGGAATAGGATCTTGCCAGAGCAATTCTTCTTTGGGAACTTCTGGACCTAAATATCTTGAAATCGGCCCCATATCACGATGCGTTAATTTGTACCACGCACGAGCAAAAGCATCTTCAAACTCCTCTGGATTTTCAAGGAATCGTCTTGATATTTTTTCATAAATAGGGTCCATTTTTAATGCCATATCCGCAGTAGTCATCATTAATGGCTGCTTCTTTGAAGCATCATGAGCCATTGGCGCCATTCGGGCACTGGAGCCGGCTGTTGGCGTCCATTGGTGTGCACCTGCCGGGCTTTTAGTCAACTCCCAATCATAGTTTAGAAGCACATCAAAGTAATCGTGATCCCATTTGTCTGGATTTGGTGTCCAAGCTCCTTCTATACCACTGGTAATGGTGTCATCACCCTTCCCTGACTTATACGTACTTAACCAACCTTGGCCTTGCGCTTCTATCTTTCCACCTTCAGGTTCAACCCCTACTAGATCTCCGTCACCTGCACCGTGTGCCTTTCCAAATGTGTGTCCGCCAGCAACCAATGCAACTGTTTCTTCGTCATTCATGGCCATACGACCAAAAGTCTCTCTAATATCATGACCTGAACCTAACACATCTGGTTCTCCATTTGGACCTTCAGGGTTTACATATATCAGACCCATATGAGCCGCACCTAAAGGTTTCTCAAGTTCACCATCGTTTTTATAACGATCTTTATTTCCCATCCATTCGGTTTCAGACCCCCAATAAATATCTTGTTCTGGCTCCCAAATGTCTTCACGTCCTCCTGCAAATCCAAAAGTTTTTCCCCCCATTGATTCTATTGCAACATTCCCCGCTAGGATTAATAAATCTGCCCAGGATATTTTTTTACCATATTTCTGTTTGATTGGCCAAAGAAGCAATCTTGCCTTATCTAAATTTCCGTTGTCTGGCCAACTATTTAAAGGTGCAAAACGCTGATTTCCTGTATTTCCACCACCACGACCATCAGTCACGCGGTACGTTCCAGCACTATGCCAGGCCATTCTAATAAAAAACCCTCCATAGTGACCATAATCTGCGGGCCACCAATCTTGCGAATTTGTCATTAGGCTATTAAGATCTTTCTTAAGGGCGTCAAAATCTAGATTTTTGAACTCCGTTGCATAATCAAAATCTTCCGCCATTGGATCTGACTTGGATGCATGTTGACGCAGTATGTTTAGCTTTAGTTGATTTGGCCACCAGTCTCTATTTGCGGTTCCACCACCTGCTGCCTGATTTTGTACACCATCGAAATAAGGACATTTGCTTATATCCCCGCCATTGTGACTATTATTGTTATCCATAATATCGTTAATTTTTATACCTATAAAATGTGCTTAATCCCACATTTTAAAATTACCAATTACAAACATCTCAAGCCAGTAAAATCGATTGTATGTTGCAATAAAACAATTGATTAAACTTATAGTTTAGCTCCGGAGGAATAGCTTCTATAGATTATACACTCGTAAGTATTTTGCACGCTGCGCGGAGTGTTTCTTCAGTTTTAGCAAAGCAAACTCGAATTTGTTTTACATCTTCTCGATTATTATTGAAGACAGACGTAGGTATGGTGGCAACTCCAAGCTCTTTTGTTAGCCTTTCGGCGAAGGCAATATCGCCCTCCGGAGATATTTCAGAAAAATCTAATAGCTGGAAATAGGTTCCTTTAGACGGAATAATTTTAAACCGTGACTCGGTCAATAACTCAATAAACAAGTCTCGCTTTGCTTGATAAAAAGATGACAGACCTAAATAGTTTGAAGAAACAGATAAGTAATCGGCTAACGCTATTTGCATGGGGTGATTAACGCTAAAAACATTGTATTGATGCACTTTTTGAAATTCGATCATCAACCATTCTGGAGCTACACAATAACCCATTTTCCATCCTGTATTGTGAAAAGTTTTTCCGAAGGACCCAGTTATCATGCTTCGTTTTGATAAATCTTCAAACTTGGCAGCAGATTGATGCACTTCGTTATCAAAAATTATATGCTCATACACCTCATCGCTTAAAACCAGCAGCTCATGAGCATTCGCTATTTCTTGTAATTTAAGCATGTCATTTTTAGAAAACAGCATCCCGCTGGGGTTATGAGGAGAATTAATAATAATCATCTTGGTTTTATGTGATATTTTTGAAGTCACTTCGTCCCAATCTGGTGCAAAATTTGGAGCAGCTAACTGAATTGAAATCGTCTTGCCTCCAAATAAAGTAATAGCAGGCTCATAACAATCATACGCTGGGGTAAAGATGATTACTTCGTCACCAGCATTGATTGTAGCTGCTAAAGCCGTAAAAATGGCTTGTGTTGCTCCAGCTGTTACCGTAATTTCCGTATCTGGATCGTACTTTTTACCATACAAATTTTCAAATTTATCAGCAATCGCTTCGCGGAGCTTCACATTACCCGCCATGGGCGCGTACTGGTTATAACCATCGTGCATGGCCTTTGAAACCCCT
>JBLHGH010000161.1:0-4965 GCA_047615425.1 Candidatus Latescibacterota bacterium | reverse complement strand
ATATGAAAAAAGCTCAAAAGATTCGCGCTTCTTTTTCAGGAACAACTTTAGAAGAAATGGCTGCTAGTCAAAATGTAACAGTTAAGAATGCAACTGCTCTTACAATGTCTGCTCCTACCATTGCTGGTAGTGGTGCTGAGCCAAAAGTTGTTGGTTCTGCTTTCGGAAAATCTGCTGGTGAGACTACAAACGCAATCGATGGAGAATCAGGTGTATTTATAGTACGTGTTTTGTCCGTTAATGCTGCCCCAGTATTAGACAATTACACATCCTATGTTAATCAGTTAAACACGAAAGCTGCTCCTACTGTAAACACGGGTGTTTTCAATGCATTGAAAAATGCTGCGGAAATTGAAGATAATAGGTCAGATTTCTACTAAAAGAAATTTAAAGTATAAAAAAAGGCTTCACTTAGGTGAGGCCTTTTTTATTTAATCATTTCTGCAAATGGAATGATGGTGGCATACCCTTTCCTTCTGAAGTAGTCCATTTGTTCTGTTGTTCCAGTGGCTAAGACAAAATCTCCGCCCCACGCACCTAGGCTTTTTATCATTCCATTATAATCTGGGAATAAGCGTTCTTTGATAGGTTGGAGACCCATAATAGTGCTAATTGCAATTTCGTGCTGCGACAATACGGTTTCAAAAGTTTCTAACGATGATGCCTTTATGAGGTTTTCATTTAGGATTTGCATCATTTTTGAATCGCTGTCTTTATTTTTATTTCGTGCATCATTAAGCGCAATACCTTTTTTGCTATCCTGTTTTTTGTTGAGATGTATAAAAAACAAGGAGGTGGTAAAATTCCAATGTAGCGCAATTGTTTCAACCTTTGGTTTCTTGTCTTCTAGCGTATATAAAATGGGGCCGTCATTTTGCGCGGCAGCAATATCATATCCGCTTCCACCGAAACTTTTACGCAGTAACTCAAAGGCATCAATTTCGGCCCATTGGGCAATGTTATTTATCAACGTTGATGAAGTTCCCAATCCCCAATCTCGTGGAAAATCTAAATGCGTGCTTACTGCCGCGCCTATTGTATTTGCTAAAAAGCGTGGGTTCAATGTCGCTGCGGTTCTTAGAATTTCGACTAGTTTTAATGCTATAGCGTTATGTGTATTCGTTTTGTAAGGATGTAATGAGGGGAAATCAAATTCGAACCACACATTTCCTCGATGATCTAGGCTTTTCCACTGGATGCCTCCTTTGTTCGAAGGCATCACTGTTAATGATTGACCGTATTTTGTTGGAATTGCTAACCCAGATGAACCGTCCATCACAAGATATTCACCTGTGAGAAGTAATTTTCCGTTGCTATAAAATGTTTGGGTCAAGGTTAGTCTCTAAGTTGGTTTATAAAAGCCGCAGCCGCGCTATGGGAAACGGCGTTATCTGTAAAGTATGTACGTGCCTTTTCTTTTTCTTCGGAAGTTGCTTCTAATTGGTTTAATATATTCATCAAATGCATTTTCATATGGCCTTGCTGTATTCCCGTTGTTAACAAAGACTTCACGGCGGCGAAATTTTGTGCCAATCCTGCAACCGCCACAATTTGCATCAAATCTTTTGCGTTCGGTTGCTGAAGGATCTCGAATGCAACTTTCACCATAGGATGTAAGGACGTTAATCCACCTACGGTTCCTAAAGCGAGTGGGAGTTCAATCCAAAAGTGGAATATATCATTTTCAATTTTGGCATCAGTCAGACTAGTGTAATGTCCGTCTTTTGCCGCATAAGCGTGCACTCCTGCTTCAACTGCTCTGAAATCGTTTCCAGTAGCTAAGATTACTGCGTCAACACCATTCATGATACCTTTATTATGTGTTACGGCTCTTCGCGGCTCTGTTTTGGCTATTTGAATAGCACGAACAAAGTTTGCCGCAAATTCGGGGCCATCAACTTTCTTGAAACTTAAGGCAGCAACAGGGCAGCTCACTTCTGCACGCACTAAACATTCTGGGACGTAGTTAGAAAGAATACTCAAGACCACTTGCGGGAATAGGTTTTCTTCTGAAAAAGCAGCGAAATGCGTGCTTTCTGACTCAAAAACCCGTGCAATTTGCTCCAGACAACTATTTATAAAATTAGCACCCATAGCATCTCGTGTTTCGAAGGTGCAGTGCAATTGGTAATAGCCTTCAAGTTTTTCCGTTGTTGAGACTAGCTGAACATCTATAAGTCCGCCTCCACGCTTTTTCATGTTCCTTTCAATAGAGGCAATGCTTGCTAAAAGTTTTGGTTTTACTTCGGAAAAATATGCGCTTATGTTTTTATCACTTCCGAAGAAGTTAATATGTACTTGACCATTTTTAACGGTAGAAATTACTTTGGTTTTAAAGCCGCCGCGTTCCAGCCAATATTTTGCAGCATTGCTAGCCGCGGCTACAACGGAGCTTTCTTCGATGACCATTGGAATCACATAGAGCGCGTCATTAATCAAAAAATTTGGAGCAATTCCGAAGGGTAGGTAGTAATTGGTTAGCGTGTTCTCAATGAAGTCGTCATGTAAACTTTGCAGCTTTTCATCAGCATTCCAGTATTTCTTTAAGGTGTCAATAGCATCAGGATTACCAGTAAGATAAGTGTCTGCGAGCCATTGAATTTTTTCCTTTTTTGATTTATTTGAAAACCCTGAAATCGGACTTGCCATAGTTGCTGTGCTTTAAAAAAAACAAAGTTAGGGGTATTAGATGCAATGTTCAAGCTTTCCAATTCAAAATTAATAGCTCTCGAAAGGCTAATTTTGACGGAGGGATACTCATAATGGGTGGGATTTTACATAAAAAACCCTGATATTTTCATGAAAATTTCTTAAACTTGGCATATTAAAACCTCAAAAATTTGAATCGTTCATTCCTTAGGCATTTCTTAGTTCTATTTCTAGTAGCAGCTACCTCGCTCACAGCACAACAAAAAGACATAACATTAGAAGAAATTTGGGGAGGAGAATTCCGTACCCAAGGCCTAGATGCGCTGCATCCTATGCAAAACGGAACCCAGTATTCTGTATTGAATTATGACAAAAAGGCGAAAGCCTCTACTGTTGATCTTTATGACTATAAAAGCGGAAGCAAAGTTAAATCACTTGTCAATTCTAAAGACCTTGACGGGATTGATTATATCATTTCCTATTCGTTTAGTGATGATGAAAGTAAAATGCTTATTGCAAAAACCTTGAAGCAAGTGTATCGAAGATCCTCTTTGGGAAGTTATTATGTTTATGATTTGGAGTCTAAAAGTTTGACGCTTGTTTCCGAAGAAAAAATACAAGAACCACATTTTACCAAAGACGGTTCGAAGATTGCTTATGGATTTGATAATAATCTTTATATCAAAGACCTTAATAATGGGAAGACAAATCAAATTACATCAGATGGTGTAAAGAATAGTATTATCAATGGAATTACAGATTGGGTTTATGAGGAAGAATTTGCCTTTGTCCGTGCGTTCGACTGGAATAAAGATGGGACGAAGCTAGCTTATATTCGTTTTGATGAAACAAATGTGCCTCGTTTTTCAATGGATGTTTACGGGCAAGATTTATATCCGTCACAGCAGGTTTTTAAATATCCAAAGGCTGGTGATCCAAACGCGGAAGTGTCATTGCATCTCTACGATCTTGCATCTGGACAGACAAGCGCTGTGGACGTTTCAAAATACAATAGTTATTACATTCCTCGTATCATGTGGACCGAAGATGCCAACATCTTAAGTGCGCAGCTTACTAATAGGCATCAAAATGTAGTGGATTTGGTTTTTGTTGATGCCAAAGACGGGAGTGTGTCTTTAATCCTACAAGAAAAGGATGATGCTTATGTTGATATCAAAGATGACTTAACATTTTTAAATGATAATAGCTTTATTTGGACGAGTGAAAAAAGCGGTTGGAATCATATTTACCACTATGACACAAGTGGGAAACTGAAAAATCAAGTTACAGATGGTGAATGTGAAGTAACCAATTATTACGGTTTTGACCAAAATACGGGGAGAATTTACTATCAGAGTACAGAAAATGGCAGCATCAACCGTGATATCTATTCGGTACTGGGTTCAGGAAAGAAAAAGGCACGTTTGTCAAACAAAACAGGTCAGAATAGCGCCTCCTTTAGCGCTGACTTTTCGTATTATATAGGTACGTTTCACGACGCTCAAACGCCATATCAATTTACTTTGAATGAAGCACTAAATGGTAAGGAAGTTCGCGAAATCAAAAATAATAATGCGCTAAAAGAAAAGGTGAGTCAGTATAAGATTTCACCAAAAGAGTTTTCTACAATTAAAATCAATGGTAATGACCTAAATATGTACATGATCAAACCGTTGGATTTTGATTCTACCAAAGAGTATCCATTATTTATGTATCAGTATTCTGGTCCTGGATCTCAGCAAGTTTCTAATAGATGGGGTGGAGCAAATGACTACTGGCATCAAATGCTAGCTCAAGATGGTTATATCATTGCTTGTGTTGATGGAAGAGGGACAGGTCTGAAGGGAAGAGATTTCAAGAAGATGACTCAAAAAGAACTTGGAAAATATGAAGTTGAAGACCAAATTGCCGCAGCAGAAAAATTAGGCGACTTGCCTTTTATTGATGGGGATAGAATTGGTATTTGGGGATGGAGTTATGGAGGTTTTATGTCTTCAAATTGTCTATTTCAAGGGAATGATACTTTTTCAATGGCCATTGCTGTTGCTCCAGTTACGAGCTGGCGCTTTTATGATACTATTTATACGGAGCGTTATATGACAACACCACAGGAAAACGCACAAGGATATGATAAGAACTCGCCTATATCTCATGTAGATAAACTTAAGGGTGATTTTCTTTTAGTACATGGTAGTGCGGATGACAATGTTCATGTGCAAAATACAACCCGCATGGTGGAAGCTTTAGTGCAGGCCAATAAACAATTCGATTGGGCAATTTATCCAGATAAGAATCATGGTATTTATGGAGGTAATA
>JBLHGH010000160.1:0-4989 GCA_047615425.1 Candidatus Latescibacterota bacterium | reverse complement strand
GTAACTATTATATAGCTGTTGAAGCTGATTATGCTAAAGCCATCCAAGATATTAGTATTGCAGGTGGATTAATAGAACATGGTAGTAGTCAGAAAGCATCGGACTTATTGTTGAATTTTCAAACTAATGTATTTAAAGCTATCGCAGCGGATACGACAGGAAATCCTACTGGAATTCGAAATATTACAGCTGTAAAAGCGGTTTCTGCCTTTCCGAATCCTTCTTCAGGTTTAGTGAATTTTTCTTTAGAGAATGTCAAAGGGGCAAGTCAAATAGAATTATACAACATGTTGGGTTCATTGGTGCAAACGGAAACAATCCTTAGCGATAAGTTTAGTATTCTACAAGAAACGAATGGCGTTTATCTTGTTCTAATCAAAGATGCAAACGGCTTAGTAATTGGTCGGTCTAGTGTGCTAATTCAATAGAACTATTTGCCTTGGTTCAAAGACATACTAAAAATTGGAATCTTCTTATTGATTCTTCTTTTATCCTGTACTAAGGATGAAGTTCTTCCTGACCAAAATTTTGGTTTTGAAACTCCAAAAGGCTTCCCAGAGATGGAGGTGCCTGCTGACAATGACTTAACCGAAGAACGGTGGTTGTTAGGTAAGAAACTTTTTTATGAACCTATGCTATCTCGAGATAGCAGCATTAGCTGCGGGTCTTGTCATTTAGCATCAAATGCTTTTAGTGATATCCTGGCAAATAGCCTTGGAGTAAATGGTGCGGAAAACGCTAGAAACTCGCCTAGTCTAGCTAACATTGGCTATCATCCATATTTCATGAGGGAAGGGGGAGTACCCACTTTGGAACAACAAGTTTTGGTGCCCATACAAGAACATACTGAAATGGATTTTAATATAGTTGCAGCAGCAGAAAGACTAAAAGATATAGGCGAGTATAATGCCATGAGTATGCAAGCTTATGGGCGAGAAATGGATTTCTATGTGATAACCCGATCAATAGCTTGTTTTGAGCGAACACTTGTTAGTGGGAATAGTGAATATGACCAATACGAGTATCAAGGGAATTCAAGTGCGCTAACAGCTATGCAAAAAAAGGGGATGGACTTATTTTTTAGTCAAAGAACACAATGTTCAAGTTGTCATGGAGGGTTTAATTTTACAGACTACGGATTTGAAAACAACGGTTTGTATGAAAACTATATCGACCAAGGACGCTTTATTCTAAGCGCTGATATTGCGGACTCGGAAAAATTTAAAATACCGAGCCTGAGAAATGTAGAACTTACGGCTCCATATATGCACGATGGTTCGTTTCAAACTTTAGAAGAGGTGATAGACCACTACAATAGTGGAGGAGCAAATAACCCCAACAAAAGTGACTTACTTCAAAGCTTGAATTTAACACAAACCGAGAAACAAGAATTGCTAGCCTTTTTAAAATCCTTAACGGACTATGAGTTTGTCAATAACCCAGAATTTCAAAATTAGGCTATGAAAAAAATTACCATTCTTAGCGTCCTAACATTATTATTAATGTTCATTTTTAATGCCTGTAATAAAGAAACTGAGCTAGTAAAAGATGACACAGCATATCAATTGAATTATGGTGATTTTCCTGCACCTCAACTTGCACAAGATAATCCACTTACTATTCAAGGGGTAGCTCTAGGAAGAAAATTGTTTTATGAAAAAGCCTTGTCAAAAGACGGTAGTCAAATGTGTGCCTCTTGTCATATACAAGAAAATGCGTTTACTGATTTGGATAGATTTTCTGCTGGAGTAGAGGGCTTTCTTGGCGGAAGACAATCGATGGCAATTTTCAATATGGCATGGCACAATAATGAATTCTTCTGGGATGGAAGAGCACATTTGTTAAGAGATCAAGCCTTATTGCCGATTCAGGATTCTTTAGAATTAAATGAAAGTTTAGAAAATGTAATTGCCAAGCTTAAAGACTTGCCTTACTATACCGACCAATTTGTTCGAGCCTTTGGAAGTGATGAAATTACAGCTTTAAATATATCCTTGGCTTTAGAGCAATTTATGCTTACCATCGTTTCAAACAACTCAAAATATGATGATTATTTAGCAGGAAATGCTACACTTTCAACAAGTGAACTAAACGGGGAAGAATTGTTTTTTGCTGAATACAATGAGTTTTTCCCTAATGTTTCTGGAGCGGATTGTGCTCATTGTCATGGTGGTTTTAATTTTGAGAATGACAACTATATGAATAACGGCTTAGACATTGATGCAGATTTCGAAGACCTAGGAAGGTTTAAGGCAACAGGTGACCCACAGGACAATGCTAAATTCAAGGTTCCTTCATTAAGAAATATTGAGTTAACGCCTCCTTTTATGCATGACGGAAGGTTTGCAACACTAGAAGACGTAGTAGAGCACTATAATAGTGGAATACATACTTCTAGTACGGTTGATCCAGCCTTGTTAAGTACGCAAAACACGGGCTTAATGCTATCGTCACAGGATCAAGCTGATTTAGTGGCTTTCCTTAAAACTTTAACTGATTTAACGATTACTACCAACCCAGAATTTTCTGATCCAAACTAAATTAACCATACCTGAGATAACAGCATAAAACCCCATGAGACTATGTTTGAAGGATTGCGTTTAAGCAAAGATGATACAAATCCTTCCTCGTTTCATGTAAATCTCTTTATCTTCGGCCAAACGGAACAAACATGAAAAGAATTATACTTAGTGCATTTACCGCTTTATTTTTGATTGCTTTTACGCAAGCTCAATGTCCCTCTGGAGAGCTAGAGGTGACTATGGAAATTAGCACGGATAATTGGGGATATGAAACCTATTGGGAAATTGTTCCCTTTGGAAACGCTTGTGGATCTGGAACAATCGCTAGCGGCGGAAATGCGGCCCAAGTGGGATGTGGAGGCGGAGGCCAAACCAATGCAACTACTGGAAATGGGTATGCAAGTAATTCAACAAGTAATGAAGGTCCTTGGTGCTTGACAGCAGGTGCATTTTACGATTTATATTTAGTCGATGATTTTGCAGATGGTGGAGCAGAGGCCGTTATAGAAGTTGAAGGTTTTCAAATTGAAAGCTTTACCGCTAGCGGAGGAAGTTCTTCATTTACATTTGAAGTTAAAGAACTTGCCATGTTGGATTTAGGGGTGTTTCATAGTTTTGTGTTCGATTATGCAGTAATAGGTGCAGTGGATATTCAAGCTGATTTTATTAATAAAGGACAAAACACAATTAACTCATTTGATTTTAATTATTCCGTAGACGGAGGAACTGCTATTAGCCAATCTTTTACTGGATTGACATTAGCTACTGGTGAGAAAATTGACTTTATGCATAATACTCCATGGGATGCACCAGCTATTGGCGCATACAATGTGGAAGTTTGGATTAGTAATGTAAATGGGCAAGCGGCAGATGAAAACCCTTCAAACGATAATTTCCCAAAGACGGTTACAATCTCTACGCCTCAACCTCAGATTTTACACTCTTATTCAACCCAGCCTTATTCAATTGAGGAAATTGCAAATTCTAGTGATCAAGTCAATCACCCAAGAGATTTAGATTTTCACCCTAACCTAGATGCTAAGGAATTATGGGTAATCAATATGGGTACTGAAAATTCAGGTGGTAGCTCAGTGACTATTAAAAATGCTGGTGAAGCTGGTCAAACTGAACAATATGTACAAGATGGAAACGCTTGGCACTTTATGTCATTACCTACAGCAATATGTTTCGGAGAAAATGGAAATTGGGGAAGTACAGCAGGTGTTTTGGATGCCAATCATGGTGGAGGAACATTTACAGGACCAAGTTTATGGAGCAGCGATCTTTCTATTTATGGTATAATTGGTAATCCTCCAACACCGGAATTTAACGGAAGCCATTTAGATATGTTACATGGTAGTCCTTATACGATGGGAATGGCTCATTTGGAATACAACACATTCTTCGTTTTTGATGCTCATAATAATGAAATTGTGAAGTATGCTTTTGAAGGAGATCACGGACCTGGAAAGGACGATCATGCGAATGGAGAGTTGTCGAGATATAGCGAAATTTTTGTTGAACGAGATGGATTAGAAGTTCCTAATCACATGGTAATTAATAAAGAAAATGGCGAATTGTATTTCGCTGATCACAAAAATTCAAAAGTGGTAAGGTTGGATGTAAATTCAGGTACGATTGGTGCTAATCTTCCTTTAGTTAATGAAAGCTTGACAGTGCACCAAGAAATGAGCGGAGCGGACTTCGGAGATTTAATTACAACGGGAATCACAACACCTTGTGGTATTGATGTAGTTGGAGATCGATTAGTTGTTGGGGATTATGATAACGGGAATATTCTTATTTATAATGTTTCTGGAACATCTGCCTCTTTATTGACGACCATTAATACTGGTGCAACTGGTTTAATGGGATTGAAAGTCGGTCCAGAAGGACGAATTTGGTATGTAGATGCAGAAGCAAATACAGTAAACAAGATTAATGTTCAAGCTGTGCCAGATACGGCAAGCGTGGGTATTTTAGATTTGGAATTAGCCGGCTTAATTTCAGTTTATCCAAATCCAACTTCAGATATCCTTACAATTGAATTGCCAGCTGATAAATACGAAAATTTTCAAATCAATCTATACGATATCTTAGGAGTTCGAATAGCCGGATATGCTAAATTCGAAAATCAGAGCTTGCGTATCAATATGGCTAACTATGCCTCAGGAAGCTACTTCTTAGAAGTGAAAACAGCTGAAGGTAGAGCTACCAAGCAGATTGTTAAGCATTAATTGCAAAGTAAATGAGGCCCCTAATTACTTATGCGCTTAGTTGCTTGTTTTTATTGAGTGCTAATGCACAAGCTGGACATGGGGAACCTTGTTCTTTTGAAATCGTAAACTCTGCAGAAGAATCTTCAGCGGTTAACGATCTTATATTAAATTATATTCAATCGAATAGCAATAGCTTGAAATCTGGTAGTACAGATATTCGTATTATCCCTATCGTAATTCACGTAATT
>JBLHGH010000159.1:0-5007 GCA_047615425.1 Candidatus Latescibacterota bacterium | reverse complement strand
TATTGGGATTTAAATACACATCCGTCTTTTCCTTTTTAACTACCATATCTTTAATAGTATGAAAGTTGTTCAATTGAACCAGTACGTCGAAACCAGATTTCAAGTCTGCCCTAGTTTTTAATGAGTCTTGGACATCTACACCAATTATAATGTCCATTCCTTTAGCTCGTAATTCGTCTACCGGATAGTTATTCACTACACCACCATCAATCATCATTACATCGTTAATTACCACCGGGCTAAAAACAGAAGGCAACGCGCCACTTGCGGTTATTGCCCGTGGCAAATATCCGTTTTCTAACATAATTTGTGTTCCATTTTCTACATCGGTTGCGATGCAAAAAAACGGAATTGACAGCTTGCTAAAATCATCAATATCATCAACATGAGCCGTTAAATTGGATAGCAAATTGTATACGTTTTGCCCTTTTGACAATCCAGAAGGAAAGCCTAGTTTGAATTGATCAAAAGGCAACGCGAGAGCGTATTTCTCACTTGCTTCCTTTTCGTAAAAAGTCATGGCACTTCTTGGGATTTCATCTTGGATGAGTCTACTAAAATCGAGAGCGTTGAATATCGAATCTAACTGTGGGGCAGTGTAGCCAGAAGCGTATAAAGCCCCTACAATTGCACCCATACTGGTGCCTCCAATATAATCAATACGTACGCCAGATGCCTCAATCACTTTAAGCGCACCAATATGTGCCAGACCTTTGGCACCACCACCGCTAAGTACCAACCCAACTTTCAAGTCCTCTTCAGTGGCTTCTTGTGAAAGTCCGATTGAACAACAACAAAGTAATAATATGAATAACCCCTTTTTCATTTAAGTTTACTGAAAATGTGTAATTATTTTTTTTGCTTTACTCACTCCAACCACCTTTGCTAGGGAATCGAAATCTGCATCCTTGACTCGCTTTGTGCTTTTAAAATGTTTTAATAAATCAACAACTGTCTTCTCTCCAATTCCAGAGATAGATTCTAATTCGTTATTTAAGGCTTCTTTACTCCTTTTATCTCTATGAAAGCTAATACCAAAACGGTGCGCTTCGTTTCTTAATTGTTGAATTATTTTTAATGTTTCAGATTTCTTATCTAGGTACAATGGGACTGGGTCTTCAGGATAAAAGAGTTCTTCAAGACGTTTGGCAATTCCAACAATAGCAATCTTGCCTCGCAAACCTAACGCATCCAAGCTCTTCAAAGAGGAGGAGAGTTGCCCCTTTCCGCCATCAACGATTATAAGGTGCGGCAATGGCTGTTTTTCGTCAAGCAGGCGCTTGTAGCGCCTATAAACCACCTCTTCCATCGACGCAAAATCATCTGGACCAACCACCGTTTTAATATTAAATTTACGATAATCCTTCTTGCTTGGCTTCCCATTTTTGAAAACTACGCATGCGGCAACGGGATGCGCCCCTTGAATATTACTATTATCAAAACACTCAATATGTCTAGGTTCTTCGGAAAGACGTAAATCCTTTTTCATTTGTGCCATGATACGTTTTTCATGCCTGTCTGGATCCACAATTTTAGCTTGCTTAAAACGCTCCATCCGATAGTATTTTGCATTGCGTTCCGAGAGGTCTAGAATGTGCTTTTTGTCGCCCAATTTCGGCACATGTACCTTCACACCTTCTTCTGCTTTGATAGGAAAAGGAACGTAAATCTCCTTTGATTGGGAATGAAATCGCTGACGCAATTCAATTACAGATAACTGCAATAGTTTTTCATCAGATTCGTCTAGTTTCTTTTTAATTTCTAGCGTGTGTGAACGAATAATAGATCCAAAAGATAGCTGAAGAAAATTCACATATCCGTAACTTTCATCACTAATAACGCTGAATACATCTACGTTGTTGATTTTAGGGTTTACAACAGTAGATTTGGCTTGATAATTTTCCAAGGACCCAATTTTCTCTTTTATCCGCTGGGCATCTTCATACTGTAAATTAGCTGCGTAGTTTTTCATCTGGCCTCTAAAACGCGCCAAAGAATCTTTAAAATTTCCTTTTACAATATTCCTTATTGCCTCAATATTCTCTTGGTATTCTACTTCATTAAACTTCGCTTCACAAGGTCCCGCGCAATTCCCTAGGTGATATTCAAGGCATACTTTGTATTTCCCTGCGCGTATTTTTTCTTCGGAAAGATCATAGTTACATGTACGCAGTGGATACAAGCCTTTGATAAGATCGAGTAAGGTGCGCACCGTTTTCATGTTCGTATAAGGTCCGTAGTACTCTGAACCATCTTTAATAAATCTTCGGGTAGAAAACACGCGTGGGAAACGCTCTTTTTTAATACAAATCCACGGGTAGGATTTGTCATCTTTTAAAAGAACATTATATTTGGGTTGATACTTTTTAATTAGGTTATTCTCTAGCAACAGCGCATCCGTTTCAGTAGCAACCACAATATGCTTGATATCTGCAATACGTTTGACGAGCAATCGTGTTCTAGCATTATCATGTTGCTTTGTAAAATACGATGTAACTCTTTTCTTTAAGTTTTTTGCCTTTCCAACATACAAGATTTTCCCGTCGCTATCATAATATTGATAAACGCCTGGGGCGTCGGGAAGTGTAGAAATTTGCAAAAGAACAGAAGCTTCAGCCATAAGGTAAAGATAACGGTTGTTCTGGTTTCTGGGGCATTTCCTAGGATTCAAAAATTGTTAAAACTACAATCCTACACTTATTAAATTTAAGGCAGCATCATCAAGTTTTTTATTACATTGCATAGACTAAGTTATTCCTATGAATATTGTCATCCTATCGAGAGGAGAACATCTGTACTCAACGCAAAAACTATTAAAGGCAGGTGAGGCTAGAAAGCATCAAATTGAAGTCATAGATCCTTCCTATTGTCAACTGCAAGTAAGTGACGGAAAGGTTATATTGCATTATTACGATGAATTGGTTGATGATGTGGATGCTATAATCCCGCGTATAGGTTCCTCTTACACCTATTTTGGCGCTTCTTTGGTGCGCCATTTCGAGGCAATGAAGGTGTTCAGTGTGGTCTCTGCCGAAGCTATTTTACAATCCAGAAATAAATGGACATGTTTTCAGATTTTAACTCAGGCAGGGATTCCGGTACCTAAAACGATTCTAGGGAACGCGCATAATGTAGCGCAGGTGCTCACCAGTTTTGGTGAAGGCCCTGTGATTCTTAAAGTGCTTCAAGGAACGCATGGACATGGGGTAATATTGGCAGAAACATACCAGTCTGCCCTTTCTACTATAGAAACGCTAAAGGCTTCCAACGTACGTTTTGTAGTGCAAGAATTTATTAAAGAATCTGATGGTGCGGATATTCGGGCAATTGTAGTTGATGGCGTTGTAATTGCGGCAATGAAAAGACAAAGCAAGGACGGTGATTTTAGATCCAATTTACACTTAGGCGGCTCTTCAGAAACAATAACGCTAACGTACGAAGAGGAGCGCCTTGCTATAAAAACAGCAAAGGTCCTTCGCTTGGGAGTCTGCGGCGTTGACATTCTGCAATCTAAAAGAGGGCCACTGGTTTTAGAAGTTAATTCTACTCCCGGCCTAGAAGGTATCGAAACAACAACCGGGAAGAATGTTGCAAAGAGTATTATTGGGTATATAGAGCGAAATAAAAGATAGATGGCAAAGACTAGTGCAAAAAAAATAGTCCTTTTTAATGAAGAAATTCTTCCTGGAAGCTCCAAAGAAATTAATTTCAACTTAGCGAAGTTACACACCAACACACATGTTGATGTGCCTATATTTATTGAACGATCTAAGATAGATGGCCCAACAGTTCTTTTTACAGCCGGAATTCACGGTGACGAAGTTAATGGTGTTGAAATAGTGCGACAATTAATTTCAAAGGGCATCAATCAACCTAAAATTGGAACCACCATTTGTGTTCCTATCATTAATGTTTTTGGATTTCTTCAAAAAATTAGAGAGTTTCCAGATGGTCGGGATTTAAACAGGTCTTTCCCGGGAGCGCGAAATGGTTCGTTGGCAGCCCAAGTTGCATATAAAATGATGAATGAAATTTTGCCCGTTGTGGATTATTGTATGGATTTTCACACGGGTGGCTCTAGTAGATTTAACGTTCCTCACATTCGCATTATAGCGCATAACAAGAAACTTGCCCAACTTGCCCAAACATTTAATGCCCCATTCATTGTTCATTCGAAAAACTTAAATAAGTCGTTTAGAAATGCATGTGAAAAACAAGGAATACCCTTGCTTCTCTTTGAGGGCGGAAAGTCAAATTCAATAGACACGGTGGTCAGTAATACGGGGGTGAATGGATCTAAACAAGTGCTATCTGAGTTGGGAATGCTCAAAAACAGGTTTAATGTTTCTAAGCCTCAAAAGCAATCAATAGTTATCACAAAAAGCAAATGGATCAGGGCCCAAGCATCTGGTATGTTTAAACCTTCCGTAAAGGCGGGGGACTTCGTTATACACGGTGCCACAATAGGACAAATTACAGACCCTTATGGAAAAATTCACTTCTGGGTAAAAGCCACAAATAACGGCTATATAATTAATGTAAATGAAGCTCCACTTGCCCATCAAGGAGATGCCATCTTTCATATTTCAACAACAATTGACTAATGGATAAGAAAGCTATTAGAGAAAAATACAAAGCGCTTCGCTTTACACTTAGTCAGGATGAAATTGACTCCCTAAGCATGTCAATAGCAAATAACACCTTGCAACTTCCTATTTGGAAGGCTACTAATTACCACATATTCCTTCCTATTGAAAAGAAAAAGGAGGTAAATACAACGTATATATTACATATTCTACAGGGGCGGGATAAGAGTGTCATCATTCCGAAGGTAAATTTTAAAACTTTAGACATGACGCACTATCTATTACAAGAAAACAAAACA
This sequence comes from Candidatus Latescibacterota bacterium, assembly GCA_047615425.1. Lineage (GTDB taxonomy): Bacteria > Bacteroidota > Bacteroidia > Flavobacteriales > Flavobacteriaceae > Patiriisocius. The sequence goes on along the minus strand of JBLHGH010000159.1, from coordinate 122 downwards.
TTAAGATTGTCTAAATATGGTATTCCAGAACCAACATCAGGGTTAACCATTACGCCAGATCAAATTGACGTTGTTTTTGTGCCGTTATTAGCTTTTGATTCCTTCGGAAATAGAGTTGGGTA
>JBLHGH010000158.1:0-5023 GCA_047615425.1 Candidatus Latescibacterota bacterium | reverse complement strand
TAATTGCGAATTGTAGTATTTAACATCGCCAGTCACTTCTTCCCCTAGCCAATTTGGCTTTTCAAAAGCCTCGTTCTCAGCTGCTAATTCTACCTCAGCGACAATCAAACCCTTATTATTTCCAAAGAATTCATCCACCTCAAAGGTGTGGTTTCCTAGTCCGATTTCATAGCGAATTTTATCAATCTGCCCTTCTTCGCAAATAGCAAGTAAAGCCTCCGCATCTTTTACGGCAATCTTTTTTTCCCATTCCATGCGGATGGTGCCAGCATCATTGCTTTTACCTTTGATTGTCAAAAACGCTTCATCGCCTTTGATACGAACTCGCACGGTACGCTCTGCATGCGTGTTTAAAAAGCCTTGCACAATACGGTATTTGGTTTGTGCTTCGGTTTTAAAACGATCGCTCTTCACTAAAAATTTACGTTCTATTTCTTGCATTGATTCTGCATTTTTTCATTCCCACCCTTCGACTTTAATTCATATAGAGCGCAGTCAAAATGCTCAGAATAAACCCGCTCGGGCATCTTTATTAAAATCGTAAAGGTCAATTCTCGACAATCGCTTTAATCTCATCATTCTCAATATGCGCTTTAGCATAGCCATTATGAGCTACAAGCAACATCGCTCTCGCAATGGTAATTGGTTCTATAATTTTATACCTTTTAGGCACTAAAAAACCGAATGTACCCATCGCAATCTGTGCTATTCGTTCACCAAACCTATTTTCTGAACGATCTCCACCAATTAATGAGGGCTGAAAAAAATAGGTGTTCTCAACACCTGAGGATTTTACATCGCGCTCCATTTCGCCTTTTACCTTATTATAAAACGTGCTGCTATTTGTAGTTGCGCCCATAGCCGAAATCACTTCAAAAACAGGAATCCCATTCTTCTTAGCCAACCGTGCCGATGAAACTGGAATGCCATAATCTATTTTTTTGTAAGTCTCTTTGTTTGGCGTATTCGCTTTTGTAGTGCCAATACAGCAGAAAACAACATCACCTTTAAATACTTCTGAAAAATTATCGATTTGAAACATATCTCCTAAATGTTCCTCTAATTTAGCGTGGGAAACACCTGTCGCACTCCGACCGAAGACTTTTACTTTTTCTGTCAAGGGATCTTTTAATAATAGGTCTAATAATATTCCTCCTGTGAGTCCTGTAGCGCCTAAAAGTATTGCTATTTTTTTCATAATCATTAGTTAAACCTAGTAGCTTTTGCCCAACTCTAAGGTTTGAATCAGATAAAGATATTAAATTTACTCCGTGACCCAAGAACAATTCCCATTAAGAAAAATTATCCACGTTGACATGGACGCATTTTACGCGTCTGTCGCACAACTGGACGACCCCTCACTCTTGGGAAAACCCATTGCGGTAGGAGGCGGTGGTGCTCGTGGTGTGGTAAGTGCAGCAAGTTATGAAGCACGAAAATTTGGTGTTCGTTCTGCGATGGCTGGTGCGCTGGCGATCAAACTTTGCCCAGACCTCATCTTTGTAAAAACAGATTTTGAACGTTATAAAGAAATTTCAGACAAGGTACGTACCGTGTTTTTTGAGTATACCGATCTTGTAGAACCTCTCTCTCTTGACGAAGCGTATCTAGACGTTACCGAAAACAAAAAAGGAAATCCTAGCGCTTCCTTGATTGCACAAGATATCCGGGCAAGAATTAAAGAAAAAACAGGATTAAATGCCTCGGCAGGGATCTCTATCAATAAGTTTATTGCAAAAATAGCGAGTGATGTACATAAGCCTAACGGTCAGAAAACGGTCCCGCCAGAAGAAGTTTTGGAGTTTCTAGAAGTGCTTGATATTAAAAAATTCTATGGCGTAGGGAAAGTGATGAAGGAGAAAATGTATCGCCACGGCATTTATACGGGAAAGGACTTAAAAGGAAAAACCGTCGAGTTTCTACAAGAAAATTTTGGGAAAAGCGGCGCTTATTATTATGACATTGTGCGTGGCATTCACAACAGCCAAGTAAAGCCATCCCGCACCAGAAAATCACTTGCCGCAGAGCGTACTTTTAGTGAGAACATTTCTTCGGAAATTTTCATGCTTGAAAGACTCGAGCCCATTGCAGAAGAGGTAGAACGCCGACTTAAGAAAAGTAAGGTGGCAGGGAAAACGGTTACTTTGAAAATTAAGTACAGTGACTTTACGCTACAAACGCGAAGCAAAACACTCCCCTTATATATTGCTGATAAAGCCTTGATTATGGAAACAGTGAAAGAACTTTTGTTTCAAGAAGGGATGAAAAATAGTGTTCGTTTATTAGGCATCTCGATGTCCAATTTAAATAACGAGAAAAAGAAAGCCCTTGCTGTTTCAGAAGAAAAAAAGTATGAGGTGCAGCTAAAATTCGATTTTTAGTCCTTCGATATAATTTTGTTATTGTCCCTTTGCAACATTAATAAAACCACTCAGGAGCCCTTAACTCCTATATCCATTTACCGTTTTAAATTCACTGAGCCGTACAAGTTTTTTGAGTGTTTTCAAACACTTTACATTGCAAAACTATTGAAATTAAAGAATTCTGTTTTGCTGGGCGCTGTCGAAGTACGAATTCTAGCACAATCTTACCGTATACTAAAGCGTTCCTTTCGTATGTTAGAGGAGTCTCTTTATTCCCTGTACTTCATTGTACATTTACCTTAACATTAAAACCTTTACTATGAAAAACAAAATCACACACATCGCAATAATCGCATTACTCTCTGTCTTTACAGGATGTGATAGCGACAAAAAAGACCAAATAGCAACCACGACAATTTCCGAAGCAAATAGCATGGAAGTGACGAGCAAAACTATGGAGAAAGACGACTATGTGTATGTCACTGCGCCCAGCGGTTTGTCGCTTAGAGAATACGATAACCTGGACAGTAAAAAACGAACAGTGATGCCTTATGGAACTAAAGTGAAACTTATTACTGTTGAGGAAAATGAGACGATGACCGTTGTTGGTATCAAAGGCGGAATGAATCAAGTGGAATATAACAACAAAACGGGATATGCTTTTAATGGATATTTATCTAGCTTTTTTCCCCCAGAGAAGGATAGTAACGCCAAGCAATATATTGAAGATTTAAAGGCATCACATCCTGCTGCTACCTATTCTAAAACAATGGGCGGCACTGCGAGTAAACCTACAGAAACCGAAACTGTTTTATTGCCAACCACTAAATGGCATGAAGGGTTTACTTTTGGGCAGCGCTTGTTTGATGTACCTACTTCATTTGCTTTTCCATCACAGCAAGGCAGAGATACTCAAACGATTGCAAACGCTAAGAAAGCTAATTACATGTTTTTGAGCGATTTAATCATAACACGCACGAAGAATGCGCTAACGCAAATTAGTTATACTCAAACTGGCGAAGGCTATGGCAGTAATGTGACTATCTCTAAAGAAGGCAATATGATGAAGATTGAATATGTTACTGTTGTTTATTAAACAGAAAAAACATAGCAATGTATATAAATAGAGTCGCCAGAAAATATGATTTTCTGGCGACTCTATTTATTGGAAATTTTATGATCTAATTTAGAAGGAAATTGGTCATTTCACCAAACTAACCCGCAATGTATTTACCATTCCTTTATCTACAATAGGCATAGCAGCAAGGTTAATCAAATAATCGCCTTTATCTACAAACCCGCGCTCTTGGGCGATGGCGTTCACATCCTCTACGGTTTCATCCGTACTTATATACCTATCGTAAAAGAATGCCTTCACACCCCATAATAAGTTAAGCCTAGAGAGAATACGGTGATTACTAGTAAACACTAAAATATGAGCATCAGGACGCCAAGCAGAAATCTGGAAAGCCGTATATCCACTATTTGTTAATGTACAAATCGCTCTTGCGTCAATTTCGTTTGCCATGCTCGCGGCATGATAGCATATAGATTTTGTAATATATCTATTGGTGCGCACGTGAGGTGGTTCTTGAGGGACATTAATCAGGTCACTGTTTTCAACATTTTTACAAATGTTTGCCATCGTTCTGATCACCTCTACAGGATATTTACCCACAGAAGTCTCACCAGAAAGCATTACTGCATCTGCCCCATCCATCACTGAATTTGCAACATCATTTACCTCTGCCCTAGTTGGAGTTAATGAAGTAATCATGGTCTCCATCATTTGAGTGGCAATGATTACCGGTATTCTAGCGCGCTTAGCGGCCAACACTAATTGTTTCTGTATTAAAGGTACCTCTGCAGCAGGAACCTCAACACCTAGGTCACCTCTTGCAACCATTAAACCATCACAATAAGCAACAATTTTATCTATATTCTTAACAGCTTCTGGCTTTTCAATTTTAGCGATGATAGGAATTTTGTATTCACTATGTGCTTCAATTAACGCTTGTAATTCTTTAAGGTCTTCTGCGTGACGCACAAAAGATAATGCGATCCAATCTACTTCAATAGAAATTGCAAAAATCGTATCCTCTATATCTTTGGCCGTTAATGCTGGTAATGAAATTTCTGTATTAGGAAGGTTCACTCCCTTACGTGAAAGTAATGGTCCTCCTTGTATTACTTTTGTTTTCACCTCTCCTTTACCGTCTGTCTCTAGAACTTCAAACATTAATTTCCCGTCATCAAGCAGAATACGTTCTCCCGCTTTTACATCTCGCGGAAAATTATCGTAGTTCATGTATACTCTCTTGGCTGTACCTTCAAACTCTTCACCCGTGCAAAAAGAAATAGTATCTCCTGGGCTCACAACCACTTCTTCTTTCATGATTCCCACGCGCAGCTTAGGCCCTTGTAAGTCGCCTAATATAGCGGTACTTGTCCCAAGTTCTTTTCCTAGATCCCGGATAGTGGCAACAGTCTCTTTTACATTGTCATAATTTGCGTGAGAGAAGTTTACTCTAAACACGTTAACTCCCTCAATAATCATCTGCTTTAGAATCTCTCTATCTTGCGTTGCTGGCCCTAGGGTTGCAACTATTTTGGTCTTTTTTTGATCTGGCATTTAGTCGAAAATTAAATTGTTTTTAGAC
>JBLHGH010000157.1:0-5052 GCA_047615425.1 Candidatus Latescibacterota bacterium | reverse complement strand
AAAAAGGTGATGCAAGAACATTTAATCCAAAGGAGCGAATCAATGAAATAGCTGCTTTGTTAAATCAAGGGCAAACTTTTGAAGACTTGGTTACATTGTATTCTGATGATAAAAATTCGGTAAAAAAAGGAGGACAGTTAAATCGTTTTGGTAAAGGCGACCTGCGGTCTGTGGAATTTGAAGCAGCAGCATTTACGCTGGAAAATGAGGGTGATATTTCAAAACCATTCAAATCTGAATTTGGTTGGCACATTGTAAGGCTAGATGAAAAACACGGACAGGCAAGTTTTGAAGACAAAAAGGCTGGATTAGAAAAGCGTGTTGCCGAAGGTTCTCGATCTAAAATGGTTGTAAGTGCGGTGAATAAACTCATTAAGAAAAAATTTGGATTTAAGAAAGGGTATGATCATGGGGTATTTATTGATGGTATTGTAGCAAACAGTGTTCTCAATAGAAGATGGAAATTTGATTCTGTCTCTCCTGCTGATGACAAGTTGATCTTTACAATTGCAGATGCCAAGTATTTTTTTAGTGATTATGCTAAATTTATTTTGGAAAGGCAAATGACTACGAGGGCTTATAAGTCTAAAAGTAGATTGCTAAAGGATTTCTATGATGAATTTGAAACCCAAGAATTGAAGCGTTATTTCAAGGATGAACTAGAAAGAGATAATGAGGAGTATGCTTCCGTTATTTCGGAATACAGAGATGGTTTACTCATTTTTGATGTAATGAATAAGAATGTTTGGAATAAAGTACGAAAGGATTCGGTTGGATTGAAGAAGTATTATGATGCAAATAAGAAAAATTACCAATGGCAAGATCGTGTTGGGGGTGATGTGTTTACGACTACAGATCGGGTCATGGCAGAGCGGGTTATTCAGCATCTAAACGAAGGTAAAACGGCTAAGGTTATTAAGGCAGAACTGAACACTGAGAATAAAATAAATGTCATAGTTACCAGCGGAATTTTTGAAATAGATGCCCGTGATTTGCCAGATGGCTTTACTGCTGCTGCTGGAGGTGTGTCAGAAATTTATAGCGAGGGAGAGGCTTTTGTGGTTGTAAACGTAAGAGATGAAATTCCAGCTGGTGTAAAGAACTTTGAAGAAATCAAAGGGAGAGTTATGTCCGATTATCAAACCGAAGTCGAAACCATGTGGGTGAAAGAATTGCGTCAAAAATATGATGTAAAGGTGAATAGAAAGGTGCTTAAGAGAGTTAAAAGAGCTCTGAAATAAGAATGAATAAACTTACATACTTGTTGCTATTGATAAGTCTGGTCTCCTGTGATTATTTTAAGCAGGATGAACAGCAAATTCCTGTGGCACGTGTCAACGATAGCTACATTTATACAGCGGATATTCAGGATTTGATTACTGAAAACACATCTATAGCGGATAGTGCCTTGATTGTGAGTAACTATATCAATCGATGGGCAACGCAACAGTTGCTGATAGATCAGGCTAAAATTAATCTTTCCCAAGAAACACAAGACGCTTACAATACCCTGGTACGCGATTACAAAAATGATTTGTTCACTGAGGCCTATAAGAGTGTCATTGTAACAAAACAATTAGACAGTACGGTCTCGCAAACTGAACTAGAAGATTATTATGAATTGAACAAGGTAAATTTCAGGTTAAACGAATTATTGATAAAGGTGAGATATATATATGTAGATAAAAACTTCACTGATTTGAAACAAACCGAAGAAAAGTTTATCCGTTTTAATGAAGAAGATAAAAACGAATTAACAGAAGCTGGAATCATGTTTAAGAGTTACAATTTGAATGATTCGGTATGGGTGAAACAAGAGGCTCTAATTAAAGCCTTACCGGTTTTGAAAGATAAGACCGCGCAAGTGTTAAAAAAATCCAATTTTACACAATTGCAAGACTCATTAGGTTTATATTTGGTGAAAATTCAGGATGTGCTAAAAACGAATGATATAGCGCCTTTATCTCATATTAAACCTACCATTCGGCAGATCATTTTAAACAGGCGAAAGTTGAAATTGATAAAGAATTTAGAAAAAGATATTACGAAAGATGCAATTAAGAACAACAATTTTGAAATTTACAAAAACAACTAGTTTAGTATTAGCATTATTTGCTACAAGTCTGTCCTATGGACAAGTGATCATTGAAGATAGTCCAGCGGAAGAAGTGGCAATGGTAAAGGCAGATACGGTAACCAGCTTCAAACGTTATAAAGCCGAAGGTGTAAGCGCTGTAGTTGGTGAGTTTGTTATATTAGATAGCGATATCGACAAGAGTTATATTGAGTTTCAGGCTCAAGGTATTTCTATAGAAGGGATTACGCGTTGCCAGTTATTGGGGAAACTCATGGAAGATAAATTGTACGCACACCATGCCAAGATTGATAGTATTTTAGTGGCTGACGCCGAAGTGAATCAGCAAATTGATCAACAATTGGCTTATATGGTAAGCGAATTAGGTAGTGAAGAAAAAGTAGCAAAATATTATAGAAAAGACAATATTGCTGACCTTAGGAAAGAGTTGTTTCAAGTCAACAAAACATTGAAACTTGCTAGCGAAATGCAACGTAAGATTGTAGGGGAAGTAGAAGTTACTCCCGAAGAAGTAAGATCTTTCTTTTACGATATCCCAGAAGATGAGCGCCCTGTTTTTAGTGCTGAACTAGAAGTTGCTCAAATTGTTATTGAACCAGAAATCACGAAAGAAGCAGAAGAAGATGTGATTTCACGTTTAAATCAAATGCGTATAGATGTTGTTGAAAACGGTTCTAGCTTCGCAACGAAGGCAGTACTTTATTCGAAGGATGGAAGTGCTAAGAAGGGCGGTGTGATAGCAGGAATTAAAAGAAACTCTCCGTATGCAAAAGAATTTAAGGATCAAGCGTTTTCTTTATTGGAAGGAGAAGTAAGCGAGCCGTTTGAAACTGAATTTGGATACCATATTCTTCAGGTTGATAAAATTAGAGGACAAGAAGTGGATGTAAGACATATCATTCTTTTTCCGGCAGTTTCGCAAGCAACATTAGACGCTGCGAAAACAAGAATTGATAGTATACGAACTAATATTTTAGATGAAAGATATACGTTTGCGGAGGCGGCTATAGCATTCAGTACAGAGACTGAGACACGGAACAATGGTGGACAGTTAGTAAACCCAGTTACGTTTGATACTCGTTTTGATTTAACAAAGATGGATCCTACATTAAGTGCACAGGTTTACAATCTCAAACAAGGGGAGACGTCACCAGTATATACAGATCGTGATTATACGGGTAAAACAAAATTTAAGTTACTTACCGTAACAAATCGCCATGACGAGCACAAGGCGGATTATGTGAGCGATTATGAAAAAATAAAGGAATTGGCTATCAAACAAAAACAGATTAGAGCTATTGAAAAGTGGCAGTCTAAAAAGATAAATGACACATATATTAGCGTAAACGAAGATTATACAGATTGCACTTTTTCTAGCAATTGGCTTAAAAAATAAACACGTACCAACCTATGTCAGACGTTGCAGCAGTAGAACAGCTAGTTTCCAAATATGAGGCGCTCCGCCAAGAAATTAAAAAAGTAATTGTCGGACAAGATGATGTAGTTGAAGAAGTATTACTTGCCATATTCTCAGGGGGTCACGCATTATTAATTGGTGTCCCTGGATTGGCTAAAACATTGCTTGTAAATACCGTTGCTCAGGCGCTGGGATTACAATTTAAGCGAATTCAGTTTACGCCAGACTTGATGCCTAGTGATATCTTAGGATCTGAAATTCTTGATGAGAATCGTCATTTCAAATTCATCAAAGGACCAATCTTTGGGAATATTATTTTGGCTGATGAGATCAACCGTACACCTCCTAAAACACAGGCTGCATTACTTGAGGCTATGCAAGAGCGTTCGGTAACGGTGGCGGGACATAATTATAAGCTTGATTTGCCTTATTTCGTGCTAGCGACGCAAAACCCTATTGAGCAGGAAGGAACCTATCCACTTCCAGAAGCACAACTAGACCGGTTTATGTTTGCTATTAATTTGGACTACCCTTCTTTTGCTGAAGAAGTAGAGGTGGTAAAAACAACAACAACAGGAACAAACGAAACTGTAAACCCGTTATATAGTGCACAAGAAATCATTGATTTTCAGCAATTAATAAGACGTATTCCTGTAGCCGATAATGTTGTGGAATATGCTGTCACCTTGGTGGGTAAGACCAGGCCAAAAAGTCAGGCAGCTCCAGAAATTGTAAAAAACTATATTGATTGGGGCGCGGGACCGCGTGCTTCTCAAAATTTAATTTTAGGCGCAAAAGCATACGCGGCATTGCATGGTAAGTTTTCGCCAGATATTGAAGACGTACAACGAGTAGCAACGGGGATTCTACGCCATAGATTGATTAAGAACTACAAAGCAGAAGCAGAAGGGCTTAGTATTGAGGAGATCATCAGTGGTTTGTTTTAATGCCTATATCATTCCAATCATTGTTTTCCTTTTTGGTATCTTCGTTTTGAACGAATAAATTGCTTCCTTGAGAATAGATTACTCAAAAAGAATTTTCGGATTAGACCTAATGCGCTTTACGGCTATTATGTTCGTCTTAATCAACCATGCTATTTGGAATTTTCCTGATGCTGAAGGACCGGTGTTTTTCGTGATGAAGAACGTAGGCTACTTAGGCGTTGAATTGTTCTTTGTGCTGAGTGGTTTTCTTATTGGACGTATTCTATTTAAAATTTTCACTTCTGAAGACTCTAGTGGTGCAAGTCTCAGGTATTTCCTAATTAGACGCTGGTTTAGAACCTTTCCAGCTTATTTCTTGGCACTGGTCATCAATATAATGATAGTGCTTTGGGTGGGAAGGGACTTACCAGAAACAATTTGGTTGTATTTTGGATTTCTTCAGAATACACACGTCGCGATGGATTTATTCTTCACGGAATCATGGAGTTTGCCTGTTGAAGAGTTTGCCTATGTTTTAGGCCCATTATTACTTTACCTAACACTGTTTATGAAGACCAAAATATCTAAGACGAAACAATTCTTAGTTATTACGC
>JBLHGH010000156.1:0-5067 GCA_047615425.1 Candidatus Latescibacterota bacterium | reverse complement strand
TTGCTGCTAGGCTTTTTTTGAATGTCAATAATTTTATAGGAACACCTAATGACCTTGTAGTGATGTGTATTAATCTTTATACATTGCGACACGAAGATTAAGGTTAAGTATTTGTTTTAATTAGAGCGTATATGTCAATCTACAAGTTACAAAACGTGGTTGTACAAAGGTTTCTGAAGTAAATACAGAAATATTATTTGAACTATTCTGAACTTGAGAATCGATATCCAATAAATTCGTAGCCTTTAACTCAAATTCCCACTTCGCATCCGCACTCTTTCGATATGCCAAAGAGGCGTCCCAGTTTTGAAACGAATTAATCTCTCCGCCGGTATCGCTTAATCTATTGTAGGTGTAATTGGTTCTAAAGGTAAATGCCTTCTTTATATAGGCATCAAATTCGATAGATGGTGCATTGGTATAAAAGCTTGTTGCACTACTCCCCTGATTATTGGTTGAAACAGCATAGCGATAGCGAAAACTAACGTTTGGCGCTTCCTTATAATTTGTTCGTAGGCCTGGTGTATAGCTATGTGTGAAGCTTTCATTAAGCGATTGATTACTTTGAACGAATTGGTTAATCTTACTATAATTTAAATTTACATTCAAGCTAGCACGTAGCTTTCCGAAGGTTCGTTGTATTCTTCCAAAAGCACTTATATTTTCATCAGCAAAACTGGAATTAAAGAATGTACTCGTTCTAATTACATTATCAAATTCCGTCAAATTCCGAACCTGATCTATGTTTTTCGAATAAGCAACACGGGCAAACACGTTCGTGTAATTAAAGAGATTAAAACTACGATAGAACAAACTCACATTGTGTGATAATGAATTCTGTAAGTTTGGATTTCCAAATTGGATACTATTAAAGTTGTTTAAAACCAAGCCCTGTGCCAATCGTGTCACATCTGTGAATTGGTTTTGCATATTATAATTGAACGTCAGACTCTCACTATTCTTAAGCTGAATACGTGTTTCAAAATCGGGTAAAAATCGAAAGAAATTATCTTCAAAAACTTCACCAAACTGACTATTCTTGTTTCCATAAGCATGTACTGAAAATCCTGGTGTAATTGTAAACTTACCTGCCTTCAAACGATAGTGAACCCCCAAATAGAGATCACTGAAGTTATATTTAGTATCATTTGTATCCTTCCCATCATTTATGGTTGGCGTCGGATTAAACTCCGAACCATTATCCAAAAACTGAAAAATATTTGAATTAAACTCCTGTCTGCTCAAAATAGTCCCCAAGGTCAAATTAATATTACTCTTGTCATTTAGGATATTGTAATAATCTAGTTTCGCGTCGAGCTGATTTGATTTAATACGCCGATTTTGTGCTATATCATAATTGTTTAAACTAGTATTCAAGCCTAAAGCATCTGCAGTAGTATCGAAAGCATCGCGATCATTAGGGTCCATTTCGTCATTATTATCTGGATCATTGCCCAATACGGCGCTATAGAATGGATCTTCGTCCTTCAATAAGTGCTGCGCTTCGAAAGCAAAAATATTTGTTTCGTTTAACGTAAAGTAGTAATTCACATTCTGATTAATGCTGTAGGGGGTTCCTTCATCCAATTGCTTGGTGTCTCCCACAACCGATGAAAATAAATTTTGATTTTGTCTGTCATCAGACACCCTACCTAAAATATCATAATCTAATTGATTACTGAAATTTGGTTTATAGGACGCGCTTAGTTTTACCAAGCCCTGATTAGAGCGTTCTCTATTAGTTTGCTCAGTTGCCTCATCTGGGATACCAAGGTCTGAATCTGTATATTGAACAAGACTGGATTCACTAGAAAGTATCCTACTGCTATTATAAATAAGGAAGCCACTAATATCTAAGGCCTCATTGGGAGAATAACTAAAATTAGTAGCCGCTAGCTTACTTTCAATTTCCAAAGCGCTATTCTGGTTGGTTAGAAAGTTCAGACTATTATCCCCTAGGTCAATTCGTGTTCCACTAGTGGTACTTGGAAGGCGAAACCCCCCTCCAAAGCCACGTAAATCACGACTGCTTAATGCCACTTCACCTGTATTGTTAAGGTCGCCAATAAAGTTCAAGCTGAATTTGGCACTGTAATAAAACAACTTCGGTTGCAATAAATATAGCTCACCTTTTGGCGATGCACCCCCACCAGCAGTTATATTTCCAAACCAAAAACGCTCTTTTCCTTCTTTCAGTTTTATGTTAATAGCGATATTGTCTTGGTTGTTGCCTACGCCACCCATCTGACCTACTTCGGAATAATTCCGTAGTACTTGAATTTTGTCAACTGCATTGGATGGAATGTTCTTGGTTGCTAACTTTGTATCTCCGTCAAAGAAGTCCTTTCCATTTACCATGAGTTTGCTTACCACCTTCCCTTCTACCTCTATCTGGCCTTGATCATTAATCTCGACTCCCGGTAGTTTTTTTAAGACATCTTCGAGTTTTCTTTCAGATCCATTTTTGAATGAATCGGCATTATAAATCAAGGTATCACCCTGAACTTGAACGGGCATCTCGTAGGTTAACTCTACAGCATCGAGTTCATTGTCTATGACCATCAAAAAGTCCATTGAAAAATCTTCCTCAGTAGTAGTCAATATCGTTTCAAAAGCTTTCATACCGATGTAGCTCACCTGTATTTTATATGTCCCGTTTTTCCCAAGTGAAATCGAAAATTTTCCATTTTCATCGGTTATGGCATAAGATTCAAGTGCCCTAGTTTCTTGGTTGATGGCAATAACATTAGCTAAATCCAGTGGATTGGAAGCTATACTGTCTCGCACAACACCTTGAAATTTGACTTGGGAATAGGCTATGGATCCTACACTCAAAAGTAGGATAAAAAGTAGATTTTTCATGTTTTTGGAATCGCTAAGGTTGAATGAAGATTTAGTTTAGAAAGAGCCTCTTCCGCCTGAACGACCACGGTTGTCACGCATTTCTTGCATTTTTCCCGTAATAATCTCGTTGTATTCCTTCTTAGTAACTACCTGCCCTTTTTCTGGCGCTTCGATTTCAGTTTTCTCTTCAGGATTCATTGTTATTTTAGAACATAGCATCGTTGTATTTCCAGCACTCACTTCCAAGATCAACCCAGGAAGACCCCAGTACTCACTCGGACCTTGACTCACAGGAATCATAGGTGTATACCACGCTACAATTTCTACCATTTCAACTTCTTCTCCTGAAGCATCTGTTTCAATACTAGCAACCTCCGTAGATTTAACATTGGCCGTTTTGTCTTCAGTAGGAATAACTGTTTCAATACTAGCCGTTTTACTAACTTCTACCGCATCTGTTTTCTTTTCATCGGAAGAAACTATTGCAGCAACAGCTGTTTCAGCAACTTTTGCATCGTCTGCTTTCTTTTCGGCTGTTGCATCTTTAGTCTCTGATTGTCTGTTGGAACGCGTCCAGTTTACCTCTGACGAAGGTCTTGAAGCAGTTGCCTTAAAACAAGTGTACTGGCCAATTTGCTTCATTTCTGTACCCATTTTCCACCCCATTGGCTTCATGTCTTCTGTAATTAGGAACTGTTTTCCGAAAAATTCTTGATCCTGTAAAAATAGTTTCGTTTTTACATTTTTATACTGTGGTCCTGCAGAAAAACTACTTCCCCAAACACTGTTTCCTCTACCACCAACGGGACCATCCAATTTTTCATCTTCTTTGAATATTGATTCTTCCTTATTGAATGTAAGAATATAGGTCTTCTCCAACCAAGGTTTCATACGGGCAGCCATTTGTTTCTTCTGCTGCTCATTCATTTGACGTCCTTGTGTAAAACGACTCATATCCATATTGGTTTTCGAAAAATAATACGCTTTTCCTTGAAAATCTTGGGCGCTTAGGTTTGCAGAAAGTAAAATGACCAATGCAAGAATTGAAAATTTTGAGAGTGATAGTTTCATATTATTTATATGTACGCGGTTAATCTGTTCAACAAACTTAACTATTGATTAAACGTATTTTAGTCTGTTTATCATAATATTAACACAAACCGCTGAGAAAGCATATTTCTTAAAGACGATTTATAACGGAGTACATATTCGTATAGACTCATCTGCTACATAAGGTGAATTTGGTCACACGAACTCCGAACCAAAACAAATGAATCATAAAAAATTTCATCATGCTTCAGCATCTCTTTTAATTTTCATGACCCTATATATCTCGACAAAATGTATCAAAGTAAAGTCGAAATAACATAATTATCACATTTAAAGTAGCTTAGATATTTTTCCCTACCTTTATAAGAGACATCAACTAAAAACTAGCACGAATATGACACAAAATTCCAATTCTCCTAAAGAATTCTATTTCGAATTATCGGCCGATGGCGAACAAACTACCTTTGAGGCTGTTGATGGTATGCTTACACCTGTGGTTTTACGCAATAATCTAAAAGCAGGCGACAATCCTTTTAAGTTTAGATTACCCTCAATGCCCAAAGGAAACCTCAACTTAAAGAACGGAAAGGCTAACGCTAATTCAAAACTGCTGCAGTGGGCTTCTGGTCAGCAACTCGAAGAAGGTGTTGAAAACCCAAGAAGAAACGTGGAGCTTCGTTTGAAAGATGCTAGTGGGAAGGCATTGTTAGAATGGAATTTCTTCGACGCCAAAGCAGCGAATCATCAGCTGGATGCTTCAGAAAGAAAAAGTCCGACCGCCACTATCCAAAATCTAGAATTGGCATATTCCTATTTCACCTTTACCAAGAAATAAATCCAGTTTAAGCCATACTTTTTTACAGTATTGCTTAGACTATAAAATATAATTAACCGCTTTTCAATTAGATTATCAGTGCCTTGTGTGTTTTTTTTTGTAATTGCACAAGTAATTCAATTTATAGAAACCCTCCATAGATTGCAATATCTGAGGAGGGTTTTTGTTTTAAAACAATAAGAATATAAAGTAAAAAATCCCGACCTAAATTTAGGTCGGGATTTCGTATTCACTTGGATTCTGAAACACGTTCAGAATGACAATCTTTATTTCACTTCTTCGAAGTCTACGTCTTCTACATCAGCGTTTTCTTCGCTTGTAGCATCACCAGCATCTGC
>JBLHGH010000155.1:0-5091 GCA_047615425.1 Candidatus Latescibacterota bacterium | reverse complement strand
TCAGAAATCACATCAGAATAGCTTCGTAGTACACGGTCCCATACTTTATACAATTCGTCGCTTTTTACACTGGTTAAGGCTCGACCTGAGGCTTCACTTACTAGTTTCGCTTTAAAAACGAGTGGGTCACTAGATGACTCCTTGACTATGATTCTGGTTCTTATGGTGTTCTGTTTAAAAGTTTTTAACGACCATGACGTACGAAGATACCCCGTTTCTTTGTCGGTCATTTCTATTACATCAATATAATTTAGAACAATTTGATTGATTAATTTCCAAGCAGTGTCCTTATCCATAGTATTGACAACTAATTCGATGTCAACATTGGCTATATCAGTTTGAACAGAGGCGTCATAGGAATCGTCGCGTTTCATTTCGAAGTATTTCTGCTTTTCCCAAATCGTAGTTCTCACATTGCATATTTCTAGTTTTTCTTCTAGGTATCCAATTTTGCGAATGGAAATATTGACACAAGCACCTTTATCAACTTTAATTTCGGTATTTCCTTTTGCAATCATTCTGCCGTTGACCCAAATTTCGGCGTCAACTTCCGATACACCTATAACTACTTTCTTTTTGCCAACAATGGAATTATCTGAAATGGCAGTATCTAGTGTAGCTGCGAAACTTGCAGTAGCAAATGTGACTATAAGTATTAGTAGAATTTTTTTCATAATTGAAGAGTTTTAGTTAATTAGTTTAAGCGAAGTTACAACATTTGATGGTGTTTGTTTTCTTGGTTAATCGATTATCGATGAGTGGATGATTAATTCGGTTTATAGAAATGCGAATCCAAATCCGATGTTGATTACGGGTACTCCAGATGATCCAATGCCAGGTATTTCAGGAATATCATCAATAGTGACCTCGCCGGTTTCGTTGCTACTTATAGTAATCTCAGCTGGTAAGCCTCCAAATCCAAATCCTGCTTCAACACGGAAGTAAACTGTGCGGCCAACTTTAAGGCCGAGCTTTAGATTGATGGTGCTGAACTTTATAGTTCCTTTGCCGTCATAGACGCCACTATCAAATTCAACCTCCGTAAAATCTCCTTCACCATTAAAGGAGAAATAGGTTAGTCCTGCATACAAGCCTTTTCCCGTCGGATTCATATAGACATTCGTACCTATTTCAAAGTTGTTGTAATTAATAGAAGTATCGTCTATGGTTTTCGATAAGGACATAAAATCAATGGTCGCCGCCACACGATCGCCCAGTAAGGGCGTTACATACTCCGCATTCAGCGTGAGAATGTTTGGTGATCCAATTCGGACTCCAATACGTAAGGGTTTAATGCTTGTATATTCGGATGTTGAGGTAAGCATTTCGTCTTGGGCATAACTTTGAAACCCTACGAACAGACAACACAGTAAAAGAAATTTTGAATATTTCATACTTAGTTAGTTTTATTACAATATAATGACTTTCTACAACTTCAGAATACCCAGCACGGGCTATTTATTAAGTTTCGAGTCAATGTACACTAAAAGTCATATTTCTTTTCAAGTGCATATCGAAGCAATTCTCCCTTACCTGAAAGTCCTAATTTCCGAATCATATTCTTTCGGTGTTTTTCTACAGTTGAAACCGAAGTAAACCGTACGGCCGCAATTTCACTGGAGGTTTTACCCTCACCAATCAAAGCCAAAATAGCCCGTTCACTTTTAGATAGTACTAGTTTTCTATTGGACTTTGTTGTTTCTTCAGTAAGAAAGGAAGTGTCAATAGCCTTGTCATAAAATGTATTCCCTTTCGCAACTTCTCTAATAGCCACTAAGACTTGATCTAATGGTGAATTTTTCAGTAAATAACCCGAAGCACCTGCTTCTGTAATCTGCCTAACCGCTTCTTCCTGATCAAACATACTAAAACCAATCACTTTTATGTGCGGGAACTCCTTTTTGATGAGTCGGGTGGCCGCAATACCATCAATTTTAGGCATTTTTATATCAGTCAATACTACCTTGGGCTGCCTGAGTCTAACAATATCTAATAAGGCTTCGCCATCATTAGCACTCCCTAAAATTGAAATATCTTCCTCGTATTTGAGGAGTAAGTTAATACCGTCTACAAGGCTTTGATGATCTTCGGCTATGGCTACTGTTATCATAATGGTATATCAATTACTATGGTTGTTCCGTTTCCTTCGGAAGAATCTACTTCCATGCTTCCTTCGAGATGTTCAACACGTCTTTCGATGCTGTCAAGACCCATGCCTTCGTCCGCTTTCGACAACTTCAACGGATTAAATCCTTTGCCATCATCTTCAACTATAATATTGAGTGAATCTTCGTGTTGGGTTACTGAAATGGAAGCCTCTGAAGCGTTTGCATGTTTGATAATATTGGTCACAAGTTCCTGAATAATACGAAAAACGGTTATTTCTAATGAATTCTCTAATCGTTCATCCAGTCCGAAATCCTGCACATCGATCTGCAATTTATTGGTGCCTGAAGCATTTTTTGCAAGTTTCTGAATCGCTGGAAGAAGACCGTTTTTAGCCAATACGCCGCTATTTTTAATGTGCGCCATGGATCGAACTTCAGTATAAGCATCTTCAAGTAGCTTGCCAGTTTTACTGAAAAGTTCATCAAGGTCATCAAGTTTGTCTTTATTTTTTGAAAGATGATCAAACTGTAGCTTCGCCGCCGAAAGCGTAGCACCAACGCTATCGTGCAAGTCGGATGCAAGTCGTTGGCGTTCCTTTTCCTGCCCTTCAATCATGGCGTCAATGGTTGTGAGTTCCTGATCACGCAGTATTTTTTCTGTTTTCTGAATTTCGATTTCGCGTTGTTGTTCAGCGATGCGTTGTTTGCGTTTGGTGTTTTTGAAGAGGAGATACCCTAGCAAGCTTCCGATAGCAACGATTAAAATACTGCCTATCCATAAATTGCGCTGTTGGCGTTTCTTCCTGGTGACTTCATTGGTAAGTATCAAATTCTGCTTTTCCTTCTCTCCTGCTTGAAATTTTGTAATATTCGCGTTTTGATCAGAAACATTTACACGGTCTCTATATTGCATGAGTAATTTTGAGTAACGCAATGCTTCGGAAGTGTTCCCAATGCTTTCATAATCATGCACCAATAACTCATAAATCAAGATTTTGACGTTTTTACGATATAGGCTGTGTGGAACAGAATCAGCTTTGTGCAATAGATTTATTGCTTTTGGAATATTTCCTTGTTTTCGAGCTGCATTTGCTTGATTAATTAGATTGTAAGGCAGTCGATAGTTGGAAGGGACCGTAGCGAGCATATCTGCTTCTTTCTGAATATAATATAAAGCAGAGTCTGCGTGCTGACTTACTTCAGCGTGATAAACACTTAATATGGCAGGAATGCGCGAGTTTATAAGTACATCATTGCTCTGCTCAGCATATCGCTTTGCACGATTAAAAAAATAGTAAACAGAATCTTGACTTTCCGTCATAAAATATTGTTGCGCTCGAGCCAAGCTTGCTGTTATTACCTGCTTTGAAAAATCGTTTTCAAGAGCAGTCGTTTCATAAAGATCTAAATAATGCTGTTTGGGATAGCTATAATGTTTTTGAGATTGAATTGTAGAATAGATTTCAAAATTAAGGTCGTTCGCTAGTTCAAGTTCATTTAATGAGTAAAAAAGTTGCTGAGCATTTACATATAGTGGTAATGCAAGATCTTCTTTGTTATCGGCATTTCTGGTTTCGGCTAGAACAAAATAGTATTCTGCCATTTGATAATTACTTAAGCCAAGCGTATCTAGATTAGAAATGTAGTAAAAGGCAGAATCCATTTCTTTCATTGCAGAAAAAACCTTTGCCTTATAAAGGATTTTTGTATTTCCTGAAATTTCTAAGGTACTAGCATGGTTCTTTGCGTTATCAAATTGATAACTATTCAAAAGAGAATCAAGTGCGTCTTCTTGAGAATGCATCTGTAAACCAATAATTAATGCGAGTAATAAGTATATCTTTTTGATCAACCGTTTTATTTATTTTGGAGGGATTACGCCGCCGCCTACAGTTGTTGGTTCTTCATCGAACTTTGGAATATTGAGAGCATCTATGCCGTCTTGTATATCGACTAAACAAGTATTTGTCGGATCGTCCATATCACCATTTTTAGTGACAAGCACATCTATTATCACATTTGCAATCAAATCATTCCAACTGTCATTTTGGTATGGATAATCCTCATCATGAAGTGACACTAGCCAAATAGCATCATTTTTGCTATGATCCAAGTCCTGAATTAGCGTTTTTAAATAGCCAAATTGAGTGACAATCTTTCCAGTATTCACACTTCTCATGTCTTCCCTGTAATCCGTATTATGTTTCATTAATTCCATTACAATATGTCTCCTAGTTCCATCATCTTTCATGATTGTTTTTATCAAAATTAGCGATTCAGATTTCGGCATACAAAACTCGCTAGGTCCTCGGCCATTAGGACTAGCTGGTTTGAGATATGGAACAAACATCTTTTTTTCATAAATTCCATCAGCGTCGTAATTTGCACATTTGCTTACAAAGGGCTTTGTAATAATACACTGAGCATTTCTTTTATTAATTTCTTGATTCTCTAAACAAGAATCTAGCTTAGATTGAGTTATCGTTAATTGATCTTGACAGTCACAACTCGTAATCATTAAAAAAGATAGTGAGCTAATAATTAGAAATAGTGTCTTCATAATAAATGTTTTTAGTTTAAGTAAAACTACAATGTTCAATAGGTTAAAATAATACCCACTACAGGGTGTTTTTAAACTTCCATGTGGAAAGAAGGAAAAAATATGTGAAGACTAGGGGTTAGCTAATGTGAATTTAGGTTGAATTGCTCGCTTTAACAAATTGCCTGCAAAGTATTTTTATTGTATATAAAGAAATGACTTATTGCTTGAGAAAGAACTTTACAGCAAGTAGCAGTCCTATAAAAATCAGGAAACCAATCAAAATCCAGAAGCTGCCTTTATAGTGTTTTTTGTGTCTTTTTAGGTCTTTTCGGTAACTGTAAATCATCAAAACCACGAAGGCTACAAAAAAGCAAATAGCAAAAATTAACTGGTTGGTACTAAACATAAATTTGTAGTTTTACAAAGATCACTTTCAGAAAC
>JBLHGH010000154.1:0-5107 GCA_047615425.1 Candidatus Latescibacterota bacterium | reverse complement strand
AAAAATTTCCTACAAACACCCATAGATTACTTAAAAGGCGTAGGACCTAATCGGGCAGATTTACTCAAAAAAGAGCTTGGAATTCTCACCTACCAGGATTTACTTAACCTTTTCCCCAACCGTTATCTGGATAGAACTCATTATTATAAAATTGGGCAACTTCAGCAGACTAATGCTGAAGTGCAACTCGTTGGCAAAATTACACACATCAAAATGGTCGAGCAAAAACGCGGCAAACGCCTAGTTGCTACTTTTATTGATGAAACTGGAAAAATTGAATTGGTTTGGTTTCGAGGGCATAAGTGGATCAAAGAAAGTTTAAAGCTAAATGAGCCTTATGTAGCATTCGGAAAAACAAATTATTACAACGGTCTATTCTCGATGCCACATCCCGAATTGGAATTACTCGAGGATCATCAAAAAAGTATTAGGTCTGCCATGCAAGCCGTCTATCCCTCAACCGAAAAATTAGGGAATAGCGGCATTACAAATAGGGTGATAATTGGGCTCATGCAGGAACTCTTTTTAGGTAGTAAAAACAGCTTCCAAGAATCGCTCTCTCAACACATATTATCGGAACTAAAATTAGTGTCAAAAAGTGATGCGATTTTTAATATTCATTTTCCAAAAAGTCAGGACGATTTAGCTCGCGCAACATACCGCCTAAAGTTTGAAGAATTATTCTATATCCAGCTTCAATTACTTCGGAAAAACCTTGTTCATAAATCAAAAATAAAGGGCTATCCCTTTACCAAAATAGGCGATTACTTTTCGAACTTCTATAATGACAATTTACCCTTCGAACTCACTAACGCTCAGAAACGAGTTGTGAAGGAAATCAGAAAAGATTTAGGCAGTAAAGCACAAATGAATAGACTCCTTCAAGGCGATGTAGGGTCTGGAAAAACCATTGTAGCGCTGTTATCAATATTAATAGCCATTGACAATGATTTTCAGGCCTGTTTAATGGCTCCGACTGAAATTTTGTCAGTCCAGCATTACACGGGTATTTCTGATATTTGTAAGGATCTAGGAATCAGTATTTCACTACTAACTGGTTCAACTAAAGCTTCAAAGCGAAGAGAAATTCACGAAAACCTTGAAAACGGCAGTTTACAACTCCTAATTGGAACACACGCCTTGCTAGAAGATAAGGTTAAGTTTAAAAATTTAGGACTAGCAATTATCGATGAGCAACATCGTTTTGGTGTAGCACAACGTAGTAAATTATGGCATAAAAATGAGCTGCCCCCACATGTCTTGGTGATGACCGCAACCCCTATTCCAAGAACCCTTGCTATGAGCGTTTATGGCGACCTGGATATTAGCGTAATTGATGAGCTGCCACCAGGCAGAAAAGAGATCAAAACCACCCACAGATTTGACTCAAAAAGACTTGCAGTTTTTAAGTTTATTCGAGACGAAATTAAGTTGGGCAGACAGGTCTATATCGTGTACCCTTTAATACAAGAAAGTGAGGTCTTAGATTATAAAGATTTAATGGATGGATACGAGAGTATTGTGCGGGAGTTTCCTATGCCAAATTATCAGATTTCAATTGTGCATGGAAAGATGAAACCAGCCGATAAAGAATATGAAATGAACAGATTTATCAAAGGTGAAACACAGATTATGGTAGCTACCACTGTAATCGAAGTTGGGGTAAATGTTCCAAATGCAAGCATCATGATTGTTGAAAGTGCTGAACGATTTGGCTTATCACAATTGCATCAATTACGCGGGCGTGTTGGAAGAGGTGCTTCGCAAAGCTATTGTATCTTAATGACAAGTCATAAACTTACCGCTGACGCCAAAACAAGGTTAGAAACATTGACGCGCACCACAGATGGATTCGAAATTGCCGAGGTAGACCTGAGACTAAGAGGACCGGGAGACATCATGGGAACGCAACAGAGTGGTGTTCTAAACCTTCGGATTGCAGACATAGTAAATGATACTGCTATACTAAAACTAGCAAGAACGTATGCAATTCAGGTGCTTAAAGCGGACCCATCGCTATCTAGCCCTGAAAACACTCCTATACAAACCACATACGCTGCGCTTACTCGATATAAAAACATCTGGAACTACATTAGTTAATAGCCGATAATGTGCTATACCGATGATTTCTAAACACAATGAACAGACGGCGCATATACACTGTGTTTTCGTAGAATTTAACACCAGAAATGGGTAAATATCTTTTAGATATGCTGAATCTAATCTTTCCAGAAAAAAGCTTAGTTGAAGTAAGCCCGAGCGCCATTGGCCTATGCCGAAAAGAAAGCACCCAGCATATGTTTTTAATGTGATTCACATAAACATTTTCAACATAAATTCTGACAGGTATTCAATCTATTCCGAAGCTAATTCGGCTACAAAAGATTCAAATTCTTTTACAAAATCTTTGTATTTATCTCCCGTTGCTGGACCGTTAAAACCAGTATGTATCTTACGCACCGTTCCTTTCTTGTCAATAAAAATAGTTGTTGGATAAGACAATACATGATTGAGCATAGGCAACTTCTCTTGCGCTTTCTTTTTACTACTCGAACCGTATTGAGCTAATAAGATTGGGTAAGGCACCCCCACCCTTTCTTTAAGTTTTGAAATAGCAGTAAATGCTTTTTCTTCCGTTGTAGCATACTCAAAAGCCAAGGAAACAAAGGCAACATTCTCAGGCTTATTTTCATTAATATAAGCTGTGTAATATTTAGTTTCATCAAGACAATTTGGACACCAAGTACCCATTAGCTGTACAATAACCACTTTATCTTGAAATGAAGCATCTTCCAAAGAGATCATATTCTCTTCAGCATCAGGAAAACTAAATGCGAATTTATCATAGCCTTCATTGAGAAAGGTGAGGTCATTAGCCGCAGGCAACTCATAGTCTTCATTCCGACTAGCAACGAATGGTTCTTTCCAATGGTTACCGCTATAAAAGACACCATTCATGGTGGAATCAGTAACCTTTGCTTCAAACAAAAAAGCATGGGCTCCATCGAATGTTGAAAGCTTTATAGAATCATTGTCAATGGCTCCTTCCAGATATCTATAGTCCCCAGTGGTAGTCCTAAATGTACCTGTAACTTTACTACCTGTCTGGCTAAATATACCTTTTGCAATGTATCTATCTTCTTCATTATTCGGACTAAAAACAGTTTTCCAATTACCAGTTATACTAGCCGTAGGCTGATTAACAACGTTAAAGCGCGGAGCATTTCCAGAATACATCACAAACGGCACTACCCTATTTAGACTTGGTTTAATAAAGTCACCTTTGATACTATTGGAAGTGAACATTCCTTTAAAAACTCCTTCAAAAACCGGGTGTGCTATGGTTATAGAATCTCCATCTATAGCAATATCAGTAATGTCAATTTTTTCTTCGGCATTATAAAACACCATGGTGGTATCGGCATTCATCGTCAATAAAAATGGTATCTCTTTATCTTTTCCTATGTCTAAACTCACCCGCCAAGCTCCTTGTTCAAGCGCGTCATCCTTTTCCTCGTTACAGGAAACGATTAATACCAATAAAAATATCCAAAATATATTACTTACTTTTCTCATACCCAGTTAATCTCTTTTAAATAGAATTAATTACAATAAAAATAGGAGCTAGACCCTAACACCCACAGTTTGTCACAAATTAAGCCACTAGTTCTTGTTTTCAGAAGGGCTTAACATCTCTTTTTGCTGGTTTAGCGTGTTTGATCCATTCAAAAGCGAGGTATCTAGTTTTTTGCACTGAGCAGCCAGAACACCTTCCTGTGTAAGAGCCCCAAAAGATCCATTAGAACCATGACCAATACTATTTTCATATTTTCACCTTAACGTTAACGTTAACGGAATTTAAATGTACAAAATACGATTCATAATTTGAATGCTAGCCTCAATATTTTATCTTTGTAAACTTAACTCAAAGCGTACATGAAAATTTCATATAATTGGCTTAAACAATTTATAAATCTCGATTGGGAGGCAACAAAAACAGGAGAACTTCTTACAGACTTAGGTCTTGAAGTTGAGGGAGTTGAATCATTCACTTCAGTTCTCGGAGGTCTTGAAGGCATTGTTGTTGGACATGTACTTAGCTGCGAAAACCACCCCAATGCAGATCGTTTAAAAATCACTACTGTCGATTTAGGGCTTGAAGAACCGGTCCAGATTGTTTGTGGGGCGCCAAACGTCTCAACTGGACAGAAAGTTCCAGTAGCAACCATAGGGACTACACTTTATGATGCCGAAGGAACTCCTTGGAAAATTAAAAAAGGTAAGATACGCGGTGAGGTGAGTATGGGAATGATTTGTGCAGAAGACGAACTTGGTCTAGGAGCAGGTCATGACGGCATCATGGTTCTCGATGAGGGTCTCAAGGCCGGAACATTGCTTGCCGAATTACTTCCTATTGAAAACGATGTGGTGTTTGAAATCGGACTCACCCCAAACAGAGCAGACGCCATGAGTCATTGGGGCGTTGCAAGAGATTTAAAAGCTGGACTGTTACAACACGATGTTGCTTTAGAGCTTATCACACCATCTACAAGTAGTTTTCATGTAGAAAACAGAACTCAGAAAATAGACGTAAGCGTTACAGATTCTAAGCTTGCACCTCGCTATTGTGGGCTCACTATTAATGGTTTCAAAGTTGAAGATTCACCAACATGGTTGCAAAATAGATTGAAGGCAATTGGCCTCAAACCTATTAACAATATAGTTGATATCACAAATTACGTGCTCCACGGACTTGGACAGCCCCTACATGCATTTGACTTGTCAAAAATCACAGGACAGGAGGTAATTGTAAAAACCCTTCCTGCTGGCACAAAATTTACAACCCTGGATGGTGTTGAGCGAAGCTTGCACGAGGAAGATCTAATGATTTGTGATTCAGAAAAACCAATGTGTATTGCTGGGGTATTTGGAGGCATTGCAAGTGGCGTAACTAAAAGCACTACAAGCATCTTTCTTGAAAGCGCCTATTTCAACCCTGTGAGTGTTCGAAAAACCGCAAAAAGACATGGCTTAAAAACCGATGCGTCTTTTCGTTTTGAACGTGGCATTGACCCAAAAATTACAAAATACGCCTTGTTACATGCTG
>JBLHGH010000153.1:0-5188 GCA_047615425.1 Candidatus Latescibacterota bacterium | reverse complement strand
CTAAGTTATTTCCGCAGTTCAAAAAAGAAATAAATGCAGTGCGCGAAAATAAAAACAAAACAGACGAAGCAGCTCAGAACAGTTATATTAAGAATGTCATGCAGCGTATTCAAGGTTTAATGTCTAATGCTAACAACGCCAATTAAATGAGAAAAATATTAACACTAGTCTGCATTTTTACTTATTTCATTGGGTCTGCGCAAGAAACCGAGCCTAAGATTTCAATAAACTACAATGAGGCATCCATTGCGGAGGTACTTTCTTTAATCGAGGAAAAATCAAATTATAACTTTTATTACGTGCCAGATTGGCTAGAAAGTGATCCTGTTACTGGAAGTTACGAGGACACTGCTGTAAGTGTAGTGCTAAATTCGGTTTTGAAGAATACTATTTTAAATTTCTATGTGCTTGAAGGGAACAAAGTGATTTTAACAAGGAACAATATTATTTATGACACCTTGCCAGAAGGGTTTTTCAATGATAAATCAGCTGCGATTGTTTTAGACGAAGAGGAAACAAAAACGAATCCTTTATTCGTTAAAGAAGAAAAGTCGAATCAAAATACCCGTATTCAAACGGTGCGTATTGGGAAGGAAAACCGAGCAAATACTAGAAAGAGTTTCACGCTAAGCGGGATTGCAATAAATCCTAATACAGGAGAGTCAATTGCCGATTTGGCCATTGCTGTAAGAGGAAAAAATCTTGGAACAACAACAGATTTAGATGGAAGGTATTCAATTGATTTGCCAGCCGGACTTAACCTGATTGAGACAAACTCTTTGGGTAATGTTGATGTTCAGAAAAAAGTGATTATCTACAATGACGGAATACTAAATTTTAATCTTGAAGAAGATTTGCAAACCTTGGGAGTGATTGTTCTTGAGGCAAGTCGTGGCAAGAATGTAAAGCAGGCTATCACCGGTGTTACACAGATTAAAGTAGAGGAAATAAAGACGATACCGCTAGTGTTAGGAGAACGCGATATATTGAAAGTAGCAACTATTTTACCAGGTATTAGTACTGCGGGTGAAGGTGCTTCGGGGTATAATGTACGTGGAGGTAAAACAGATCAGAACCTTATCTTATTAGATGAAGCGGTTATATATAATCCTTCGCATTTCTTCGGAATATTTTCAGCATTGAACCCGTTCACATCAGGAGAAGTAAATATTTATAAAGGGAGTATGCCAGCCGAGTTTGGCGGGCGATTGTCATCCGTGTTCGATATTAAAACCAAGGACGCCAACGTTGAAAAATTCGCGGGCGAAGTTTCACTAGGACCAGTAACAAGCAATGTGACACTGGAAGTGCCTTTAGTAAAGGGAAAATCTGCTTTTCTTGTTGGTGGAAGAACAACCTATTCAGATTTAATTTTGCAGCAATTAGATGAGCCTGAATTAGCAAAAAGTAAAGCAAACTTCTTTGACATCATAGCGAAGTACAATTCCAAATTGGGAGAAAATGATGATCTTAAGGCTACGGCCTATTTCAGTAGAGATGCCTTCAGTATTACATCAGATTCATTATACAGCTATAGCAACAGATTGGGGTCTTTACGCTGGAACCATACGTTTAATGACAAAAATAGAGGAAGTGTTATTCTAGCCCACAGTCAGTATAAATTTAATATAGACTATGACGGTCAGACGAATCAAAATTTCAAATTAGGCTATAAGGTTGCTGAAACCGAATTAAAGATTAAGATGAAATATTTGATGAGTGATGCGCATAAGTTTGATTATGGTGTGTCTGCTAAAACTTACAAAGTGAACCCTGGAACTATTAATCCTACCGCTTCAGAATCTATTATTAAAGCCGTTGATATTGCAGAGGAACAAGCATTGGAAGCAGCGGTCTTTATGTCTGATACGTGGGAGATTAATGATAAGCTATTAGTGAATGCAGGAATTAGATATTCCTACTTCGCTTCCAAAGGACCATCAGAACAGAATATCTATCAGGATGGGCTGCCGCTTAATTCGGGTACTTTATTAGAAACAAAATCTTTTGGTAGTGGTGAAACCATTCAAAACTATGGAGGTCCAGAAATTAGGGTTTCGGCTAGATATATCTTAGGGCAAGATTTCTCGATAAAGGCTGGTTATAATAATTCGTATCAGTTTATACATACCTTATCAAATAACACCACAGTTTCACCAACAGATACTTGGAAGTTATCCGACTTAAATATTAAGCCACAAGAACAGAAACAATACTCATTAGGTTTGTTTAAAAATCTTGATGATGATATTTACGAATTGAGCCTTGAAGGCTATTATAAGGAGTCTGATAATATTTTAGACTATAAAGTAGGAGCGCAGTTGTTGCTTAATGAAGAAATAGAAACAGAAGTGCTTCAAGGGAAAGGAAAGGCCTACGGAGTTGAATTACTACTTAAGAAATCAAAAGGAAAACTGAATGGATGGATAGGATATACCTATTCTAGATCTTTAATCCAGTTAGATAGTGAGTTTGCCGAAGAGCGTGTAAATGGGGGTGAATTCTTCCCTTCAAACTTTGATAAACCTCATGATTTTAGTTTAGTTACCAATTATAAAATGACAAAACGTTTTAGTTGGTCCATGAATTTCGTGTATCAAACCGGGAGACCCGTAACATACCCTATTGGTAGTTATGAATTGAACGGAAGTGAATATGTGTTTTATAGTGATAGGAATAAATTCAGAATACCAGATTACTACCGTTTAGATTTGAGTCTAAATATTGAAGGAAACCACAAGATCAAGAAGTTTGCCCATAGTTTCTGGAATATTTCGGTTTACAACGTATTAGGAAGAAATAACCCCTATTCTGTGTTTTTTGTTACCCAGGAAGGCGAAGTGAAGGCATTCCAGAGTTCTATATTTTCGGTGCCTATTCCAACAATTACGTATAACTTTAAATTCTAAGAACAGAATCATAGCATGAAAATCTACACAATGTTTTTACTATTAAGTGCGCTTACTTTGGTAAGTGTGTCTGGTTTTGTACAAGAAAACATAGAAGAACGAGTTCTTGGGTATTTTGAAGTCGAAACACTAGACACAAAGCGTTTCTTTTTTAACTATTCTGATTTTTATCCAAATAAAAACCCACCACCATTCTTTATACCATGTGAAGCGTTTGAATTTCCTTTTGTCGAAAGAGATGACCCGGTTTGTTTTACAGGATACCTTAAGATACGAGACCGAGAAATTTTGTATTTCCCTGAAATAGAAGGCCCATCTGGGGGAGTATTTCCCTCTTATTTATATGTTGACCGTCTATGTGGAGATTGCACGGCAGTAGGAACACCAATAATTCCAGAATTTTGGATAGAATAAATATGAAGAAAAACCAATATATCACCTCACTGAGCATGATTCTACTTTTAGCTATCATGCCAATGGCCTGTGTCGAGCCATTTGATTTCCAAACGGAATCATTTGAGCAAGCTCTCGTTGTAGAAGCAAGAATTACCAATGAATTGATTCAGCAAGAAATAAAGCTCTCTCAAACGCACCGCTTGGAAGAAGATGGTCCCAATGTAGAGCCTAACGCTACAATTTTCGTAAAAGATGATATGGGTTCCGAATTTGACTTCGATGAAATAGAACCTGGAACCTATAAGTCTATAGATTCATTTGCAGTGCAGACAGGAAGATCGTATCAATTGAATATTAGATTAATAAATGGCAGAAGTTATGTTTCAACTTTCGAAGAAACACCTCCAATTGCTCAAATAGATCGTGTGTATGGAGATCGTGTTACAAACGCTTCTGGATTTGACGGACTTTCAATTTTTGTGGATGCGAGTAATGTTGAAGGAGAGGCTCAGTATTTTAGATACCAATATGAAGAGACTTATAAATTAGTCGCTCCGGAATGGAAACCCATAGATGTTATTGTATATGCTATTCCAGGAAAAGACCAATGCATCCTAGTAACAGAATTGAGGCCTCAGGATCAGATAACCTGCTATGTTTCACCGTCCAGAAAGAATGCAAATGTTTTGAACCTTAGTTCTAATAACGCGAATATGGTACAGCGACATCCAGTCCGGTTTATATCTGACGAAAATTATAAGATGGCATCGCGGTATAGTATTTTAGTGCGGCAATTAGTACAAACGCGAGATGCAAATGCCTACTTTGAAGCCTTAGATAATTTCACAGGTTCTGGTAATTTGTTTTCACAATTACAGGCAGGATACATCCAAGGTAATATTACTTCAGAATCGAATTCAGACGAGCCTGTGATCGGATTTTTTGAAGTGGCTACCTTAGATACTAATCGCTATTTCTTTAATTATTCTGATTTCTATCAAGGCAGTTTACCACCGCCGTATTTTGTGCCATGTGATCCATTTCCTATACCAGATGCAATTAACCAGCCTTGTGCAGTAAGATATTCAGATATCATTGAGAATAATATTGTTTATTTCGATGCTATGGGCGGCGGAGGTGGTTCATCATATCGCTATGTTCAAAGATTATGTGGTGATTGTACAGAAGTTGGAACACCAGAAATACCTGAATTTTGGGAAGAATAATATATAAAAGTAAATGAGAAAAATACATATTATACTGGTCCTTATCGCTGTTTGTTTGAACAGCTGCGTTGAGCCTTTCGAATTTGAAACTGAAACCTTCGAGAGCGCTTTAGTGGTTAGCGGAACAATTACAAACGAATTTAAACAGCATGAGATTAGCCTGACCCGAACATTTATGTTTGAAGAAGACGGACCCTCTGCAGAAAGGAATGCCATTGTGCAGGTTTTGGTTGAAGGGCAAGGGGCTATTAGTTTTGATGAAATCGAAGGCGGTATATATCGTGCATCGGAAGCATTTTCAGCACAACCAGATAAAAATTACGAATTAAAAATAAACACTATAAGCGGAAGAAGTTATTCTTCACAGCCGGTGCGGCTTACGCAATCCACATTGCTAGATAATATTACTACCGAGAGACGCACAAATTCTGAAGGAATAGATGGTGTAGCGATTTTAGTGGACAGCTTTGAACCAACGGGGAATTCGATTTACTATCGCTATGAATATGAGGAAACGTATAAGGTTGTTTCGCCAGATTGGACAGGTGAAGAGCTTTATATTATTGATAGGGATAGTTTTCAAGTAGGAGTACGATTTCGTGATCGCGAAGAACGCACCTGCTATGCTACCGACCTTTCTAATACTATTATTCTGAC
>JBLHGH010000152.1:0-5209 GCA_047615425.1 Candidatus Latescibacterota bacterium | reverse complement strand
GGCAAAATGCACAATCAAAATGCTAAGGAATTCTTGGATAAAGAATTTGATGTTTTGATTGGTTATTACAGAGGAAAAAATGAATTCTTAGATGCCATGATTTCGCAGAGTAAGGCAAAATTCAAGGTTGGAGTGGTGCCAAGTGATGAACGTTTGTTTGATTTATTGATTTCGGTGGAGTTGGGTGATATTGGACTCTTTAAGCAGGAACTAATAAAGTATTTAAAAATTTTAAATAAAATCTAATTTGAAAGAACTTATAGGAACCGGAGTTGCCCTAATTACACCATTTAAGGAGGATTTTTCTGTAGATGTTGAAGGCTTAACAGCTGTAGTCAATTTTAATATTGAGAACGGAATAAATTATCTCGTAGTTTTAGGAACCACAGCTGAAAGTGCAACACTTACGAAGACTGAAAAACAATTAGTAATAGCTACCATTATTGCGGCCAACGCAGGAAGATTGCCAATGGTTCTTGGAGTTGGGGGCAATGATACACGTGCTGTGATTGAAGAACTGAAAACGAGCGATTTAAGTCCGTTCGTGGCTATTCTTTCGGTTTCTCCAATGTACAATAAACCAACGCAGGAAGGTATTTATCAGCACTTTGCTGCAATTGCTAAGGTAGCCTCAAAACCCATTATTCTCTATAATGTTCCTGGGAGAACCGCCTCTAATATGGCGCCATCAACCGTAGTTCGCTTGGCAAATAACTTCACTAATATCGTAGCAATCAAAGAAGCGGCTGGCGATATTGTACAGGCAATGGAACTTATCTCGCAAACCCCAGACGGCTTTTTAGTGATTAGTGGTGATGATATGGTTACGTTGCCTATGATACTTGCTGGTGGGTCTGGGGTGATATCAGTTATTGGAGAAGGTTTTCCATCGGCTTTTTCTAAAATGGTTCAACTGGGCCTAAAAAGAGAAGTAGATGCGGCATTTGCTATTCACTATAGCATTGCTCCTGCAATTGAGTATATCTTTGCTGAAGGGAATCCTGCTGGAATAAAAGCTGTCTTCAAAGAGCTTGGAATTTGCGGTGACACCGTGAGATTACCATTGGTAGTTGTTAGTCCTGATTTGCGATCCAAAATTAAGAGCTTTATTGGTGCTTTTTAGAACAGACACATTGTGAGGCGTTAAAGTTTTCAGAATTCGCGTTACAGACCGCCTGATTGCACTATTTTAGCTACATAATAAGTTTTTATTATACCGTTTAATTTACTACTTTTGCACGATGTTTTTTAAAACTATGAAGAGAAGCCTTTTATTACTTTTTGTTGCCTCAATATTCCTCACCTCATGTAGCGAATATCAACGCGTATTGCGTGATGATAATGTTGGGAAGAAATATGCTTTGGCAGATTCGCTTTACGATATTGGTAAGTATAAGAAAGCACTTGTTTTGATGGAGCAGGTTGTTCCTTCGTATCGCGGGAAGCCACAGGCTGAAAAACTTATGTACATGTACGCCAATACGTTTTATAATTTGGAAGATTTTTATTTGGCAGGATATCAGTTTGAGCGTTTTGAAACTTCATACCCAAAGAGTGATAGCGTTGAGACGGCATCATTTAAGAGCGCAATTAGCTATTATGAATTGTCACCTCGTTATTCCTTAGATCAAAATGAAACCATAACCGCTTTGGAAAAATTACAGAGTTTTGTAAACAAGTATCCTGACACTGAAAAGAGGGCAGAAGTAAACGAAAAGGTTTCTACATTACGAGGAAAACTTGAGAAAAAGGACTATGAAGTGGCGAAGCAGTATTTGCGCATATCAGATTTTAAGGCGGCCATTATAGCTTATGAAAATTTTATTTCAGATCATCCAGGTTCCAGTTATAGAAAGGATGCTTTCTATGGTAGAATGGACGCGGCTTACCTACTAGCCATTAACAGTGTTCCTTCAAAAGTGGCGGAACGCTTGAATACAGCACAAGGCTATTATAAGGCCTTTTTAAAATATTACAATAGCAGTGACTTGATTCAAGATGCTGCAAAAATTTCATTAGATATTGATAAGCGATTATCAGCAGAAACACCCTTAAATTAAAGATTATGGCAGATATTAAAAATACCGAAGCACAAGTAACGACTACGACCATGGATAAGAATGTTATCGATGCGCCGACGAATAATATTTACGAGGCAATCTCTATTATTTCTAAGAGAGCCAATCAGATTAATGGTGACATTAAAACAGAATTGTTGGAAAAACTTGATGAGTTTGCAACCTACAATGATAGCTTGGAAGAAATTTTTGAAAACAAGGAG
Organism: Candidatus Latescibacterota bacterium; assembly: GCA_047615425.1. GTDB lineage: Bacteria > Bacteroidota > Bacteroidia > Flavobacteriales > Flavobacteriaceae > Patiriisocius. Next base: position 2,928 of record JBLHGH010000152.1, on the reverse strand, counting down.
CAAATCGAAGTTTCAAAATTTTACGAAAAACTTCCGAAACCACACGCGCTTGCAGTACAGGAATGGATTGATAAGAAAATCTATTATAGAAACACTGCAGACGAAGCGATAGAAGAATAAATCATGTCTGTATTAAGCGGTAAAAAAGTAGTGCTGGGCGTAACCGCCGGTATTGCTGCTTATAAATCTGCTTTCCTAGTGAGATTGCTGGTGAAATCTGGTGCTGAGGTAAAGGTTGTAATGACCTCTTCTGCTAAGGAATTTGTTACACCACTTACACTGTCTACTCTCTCAAAAAATGAAGTGTTCTCGTCATTCACAAATGAAGAAGACGAAAACGCCCAATGGAATAATCACGTTGAATTAGCACTTTGGGCCGATTTGTTTTTGGTAGCGCCAGCTACGGCAAATACCTTATCGAAAATGGCGCATGGTACCTGCGATAACCTATTGCTTGCTGTTTATCTTTCGGCGAAATGCCCTGTTTATTATGCCCCGGCAATGGATTTAGATATGTACAAGCACCCAGCTACGCTAGTGACTTTTGATACGTTAGATAGTTTTGGGAATGTCCAAATTCCTGCCACTTCCGGAGAACTTGCTAGTGGTCTGGTTGGCCAAGGGCGAATGGCGGAGCCAGAAGATATAGTCGCATTCCTTGAAAAAGATATATTGAAATCACTTCCGCTACGCGGAAAAACAATAGTCATAACAGCAGGTCCAACTTACGAAGCTATTGATCCTGTTCGGTTTATTGGAAATCACTCTAGCGGAAAAATGGGTTATGCATTGGCTGAAGTTGCTGCGGATATGGGAGCTCAAGTTCATTTAATATCTGGTCCTTCGAGTTTATTTATTTCGCATTCCCGAATAGCGGTAGTTCATGTTACTTCGGCTCAGGATATGTTTGACGCTACTCATGGCGTATTTCAGGACTGCGATATAGCTATCTTAAGCGCAGCCGTTGCCGATTATAAGCCATCGGAAGTTGCTTCAGAAAAAATTAAAAAGAAGGGTAATACGCTTACCATTCAGCTGGAAAAAACAAAAGATATTCTGGACTCTTTAGGAGAAATTAAAAAAGAACAGTTCCTAGTTGGATTTGCATTGGAGACGCAAAATGAGGTAGAAAATGCAAAAAGCAAGCTCATAAAAAAGAATTTAGATTTAATTGTGCTAAATTCGCTACGAGATAAGGGTGCTGGATTTGGAGGAGATACCAACAAAGTTACTTTGATAAGTAAGGACAATAAAATAGTCCCTTTTCAAGTTAAATCCAAGATGGGTGTAGCCAAAGATATTTTACAACATATTATAGATCAATTTCATGCGTAGAATTTTAGTTATTGGGATGCTTTTAAGCATCACGTTTGTAGTAAAGGCGCAGGAGCTTAATGTCTCTGTGACTGTAGATGCTTCACAAACATCTCAGCCTGACAATCAAGTTTTTAGAACTTTAGAGACACAGTTGACCGAGTTTCTAGCAAATACTAAATGGACCAATAAAATCTATAAAAATCAAGAGCGTATTGATTGTAATTTTTCATTGATCATAACAGATTTTGAGTCCAATGCCTTTAGTGGTACGTTGCAAATACAGGCATCTCGCCCTATTTACAACTCATCGTATGACTCACCGATTTATAATTATAACGACAAACAGTTCACATTTGTATACAAAGAATTTGAGCCTTTAAATTTTAATATCAATTCTTTCGATTCAAATTTGATATCGGTACTTGTTTTTCACGTGTATACCGTGATTGGTTTGGATGCTGATACATTTGAACAAGATGGAGGAACAACGTATTTCGAAACGGCGAAACAGATAGTGAGTACTGCGGCCTCTTCAAATTTCAAAGGATGGCGGGCTACAGATGGAACACAGTCTCGTTACCGCTATAATGACGCCTTGCTTTCAAGTGTCTACAAGGAGTTTCATACTGCGATGTATCAATACCATCGAAATGGATTGGACATCATGAGCCAAAATCAAAAAACAGCAAAGAACGAAATTGTTAATGCTATTGAAGCGCTTAAGAGCATTAATTCCCGTAGACCAAATTCGTACTTATTGCGAACATTTTTTGATGCTAAAAGTGACGAAATTGAATCTATCTTTACTGGGGGTCCAAGCGTAACGATTAGCTCTTTAGTTGAAAACTTGAATAGAATGGCTCCAACCAAGAGAACGAATTGGAGTAATATTAAGTTTTAAACAAGGCTATTTTTCTTGCAGAAGTTATAATTCTCGACTACTTTCGAAGTCAATCTTTTTAAACAGCAAATTCACTTTTTTGATTGAAACCATTGCTATAAAAAATTATGCGCTTATTGATGATCTCCGAGTAGATTTTCATGACGGTCTCTCCATTATAACTGGTGAAACGGGTGCTGGAAAATCAATTTTATTAGGGGCTTTAGGCCTGCTTCTAGGGAATCGAGCAGAGCTTGCAAGTGTAAAAGATGCTACAAAAAAATGTGTTATTGAAGGGGGATTTGCGATAAAAGGACATCATCTTGAGGCCGTTTTTGAAGCAAACAACTTGGATTTTGAGATAGATTCTATTATCCGAAGGGAAATTCTTCCTGGAGGTAAAACAAGAGCTTTCGTAAATGATACCCCTGTGACCTTAACGCAATTACAAGCGATAGGGCCTTTTTTGGTGGATGTGCATAGTCAGTTTGATACCCAGTCTTTATCTCAAGAAAATTTTCAAATTGAAGTTATTGACGCAATTGCTGATAATGAGGAATTGTTGACCTCCTATAAAGAGGGCTTGCGGCAATTTAAGAACGTTCAAAGTCGGCTAGACGCCTTGTTGCAGCTAAAAGACGCTGCTTCCAAAGAGTTGGATTACAACGCTTTTTTATATTCAGAATTAAAAGAAGGGAACCTGCAAGGCCTGTCTCAAGAAACTTTAGAAG
>JBLHGH010000151.1:0-5211 GCA_047615425.1 Candidatus Latescibacterota bacterium | reverse complement strand
CACCAGTATATCTGAAAGGATCTGTACCTGAAGCAATGGCCTTGGTAAAAGATTTACGTGAGAATCACGGTGTATTTACCTCTATTGTGGTATATCCAGTAATTCCAAAAGGACTTATTCTACTCAGAATGATTCCAACGGCTTCACATACGATGCAGGATATTGAAGAAACTCTTCAAGCTTTTTCTTCGATACGTGAACGACTGGAAAACGGAACATACAAAAGGCTTTCTGCTGCTGTTGCTGCTGCCTTTGGAGAATAAACCTTCTTTTATAATATTGAAAATCCCGCTATTCAAAGTGGGATTTTTTGTTTTAAGAACATTCCTATATTCGTGACAAAAAGATAGTGTGAATCACTTTTTGTGTCTTTAAGCAATTCCCTACATAAGCCTAATACATGTCATATGAAAAAACTATTGCTGTTTTTAGCATTGTTTTATGTGGTGAGCGCTTCCGCAAAAGGTCCAAGGTTATTAGAAAATGAGTTTTGGTACGTGCACGATTTAATTATAGATGGGACAAGTAGTATCCCTCCAACTACGGTTTATGCGAAATTCAGTATCAACGGAAAACTTCTATTCCGCCATGAGCGACATCAATAACCACCGTTATACCTTGTTTTTTGTGAATAGGAGCTTGTGTGAAGGCTAAAGAAAATTAAATGAATAAGCAAAATGAGCTTTTGAAGATAGCTTTCATAGCGGTTATGATTCGTGGTTTCTAGATTACTAATAACCCGAAATCCTCCGATATATTGCTACAATGCATGTTTGAATGTGCTTCGTTCCTTGTGTTGCACAGGGCTATAATCCTTCCAAAGTAACTGTACTGCTGTATTTTCTTCCAATTCTGGATTCGTTTCAACAATGCTGATACCCTTCGCGTTAAATAGCGATTGCATCTCTTCAAAAATGATCGCCGTAACACCCTTGCCTTGATATTCGGGGTCAATTCCAATTAAATAAAATGCCGCTGTCTCACTCTTTTTCTGTGCTTTCAGGATATGATACCAGCCAAATGGGAAGATGCTGCCATTGGCTTTCTTAAGTGCATTCGAAAAGGATGGCATGACTACAGAAAATGCTATAAGCTTTCCTTCCTTGTCTATAATACAGGTGATGTAATCTGGGTGGATAAAGGTGAAATATTTCTTTTTATAGTAATCTATTTGGTATTGCTGAATGGGAATAAAGGTTTGTAAGCTATTGTATGTATTATTCAGTAAACCGAACATGGAATCCACATAAGGGAGAATCTCTTTCTTATTTTTAAACCGAATTACAGATAAGTCATAACGCTCTCTAATAATCCTAGAAAATTTCTTAACCTTTTCAAAGGCCTGATCTGGAATTGATAATCTAAACTCTACCCAAGTAGCCTGTTTTTCAAAACCAAGCTGTATGAAGTGTTCCACATAGTACGAATGATGATACCAGGTAATCATGGTATTCATTTCATCATAACCTTTTGTGAGAACCCCTGCCTTTTCCATATTTGAAAAACCCATCGGACCTTCAATATACTCGAGTTTCAGCGCTCTTCCTTTTTCATAGGCTTTTTCAAGTAACGCTTTCGTCACCTCGATGTCATCTATAACATCAAACCATCCAAAACGCACTTTCTTTTTGCCAATTTCATTGATTTCAATGTGATTAACAATTACCGCTATCCGACCCACAGCCCGTCCGCCTTTACGCGCAACATAGTAGGAAGCTTCCGCGTTTTTAAAAACTGGATTCTTTTGCTTGTCAAGGGTTTCCAATTCGTCTTTTATCAACGGCGGAACCCAATAGGGGGAGTTTTTATAAAGTGAGAACGGAAATTTAACGAACTCCTTTAAATCATTTTTTGTTGTTACTTCAGTAATTTCAATCATGCGTGTTTTTGCTAGTTAAGACCTCCGTCATCGCCTCCATCGTCTTCAAGAGGGTCTGTTTGAAAACCGTCTTTCCGTCTTTTTTGATTGTCTTTCTTTTGTTTTTTAAGTTTTTTGACTTTTCCCTTCTCGGATCTCCTTGTTTCTCGACCTGCTTTTCCTTTATTTTCAAGATACTCATCTTTTTCATGCATATCAAATCGGTACGCCATCCCAATCCTTCCAAACAGGCGAGAAGGGGTGTCCTTGATATTGAGTAAAACAGACGCATCTACTTGCCAATCTGGCGTAATAAGCACAGAAGCGCCACCTCTAAAAAGCTGATCAGCATAGAAGTCACTTTTAAACCCTTGATTCTCTACAAACAATGAAAACCATTCGGTTGGTGCGTGTGTGATCGTAATAATATAGCCATATGTTGGTTCTTTTTCTGTAATTCTATCTGCTATTATATTGGTAATCAAAACAAATCCACCAATGAAGTTGTTCTGTGTGCTCAATACTAGTTTAGGGTTGATAGAACTTTCGGCTTGTGGTGTAAAAGGATTATCTGCAAATTCGAAATTTGCTCCAGCATAGATTGAAATTGCAGGAATTAAATCTGCCCATTGTGTTTTATTGTTGGCCTTCCAACTTTGTAAATTTGGACCGTTCATTTGGCGTTTCCTATACGGATCATAAACCAAATATTTTGCTCCAACTGTATTTGATTTAAAATTACTCAAACGCTGTTTATTAGCATTAGTGATACGTGTATCGATAAAGGAATTAGATTGAAAGGTTCCTATGACACTAATCTCTAATTCTTCTTTTATTAGCCCGTATCGTACCGAATAGTCAACTAATATTGCATCGGTCTCTGTAAACAGGAGACGATGTTTTTCTTTACCCAGTCCAAAACCACCTTCAAACTGAAGTACATTTTTTCCAACGGCGAATGCTCCTTGCGAGCCTCCAGGCCTATTGTTATTAATGCTTTCGGTGTATTGTGCCGAAACAGTTGAAATTGAAGCGCTTACTAAAATGAAAAGAAGAATAATTCGGCTTTGCATAAACTATTTGGTTTCGTTCAAAGATATGAGATTTTATCATTTATTTAATAGTAGATTTTCGTCTTTTTCTAGAGCAATTACTATTTTTGGAAAAGATTCAATCACTATGATGACTTTTTTGAAAACGATATTAATTTTTCTTCTAGTATATTTCTGTTTAAAGTTTTTACTGAAATGGGCAAAGCCATATGTTATACGCTACGTCGCGAAGAAGGCAGGGAAGCAATTTGAAAAAATGTTTCAGCGGGCAGCAAATCCAAACGTTAACACTTCCGAAGCAGGTAAAACCACTATTGATCATAATCCAACAGATCAAACAAAACCTACAAACACCGTTGGCGAATATGTAGATTTTGAAGATGTGGAGTAACTCCTGATGCTCTAAGTACACTTCGCGATATTGTTCTCAGGATTGCGTTCAATCTATTTGATTTTTGTTATTTTTCGACTTCCTTATTCAATACTTTCATGATACAGCAAATTGTTAAGAAATTTCTTCCACATTTAATAGTGCTTGTTTTGTTCATAATTGCCTCAATTGCTTATTTCGGCCCAGCGGCTCAGGGGAAGGCCATTTTCCAAAGTGATATTGTCCAATATCAAGGAATGGCAAAACAATTGAAGGACTATCGGAGGGCAACAGGCGAAGAAACTTACTGGACGGATAGCGCTTTTGGTGGTATGCCCACATATCAGCTCGGGGCTAAATATCCATATAACTTCATCAAAAAACTAGACTTAACGCTGCGTTTTCTACCAAGACCAGCGGACTACTTATTCCTCTATTTCATTGGAATGTACATCTTATTCCTTTCACTTAAATTAGATTATAAGCTTGCGTTTGTAGGAGCTTTAGCTTTTGGTTTCTCAACTTACTTAATTATTATTTTAGGCGTTGGACATAACGCGAAAGCACACGCTATTGCATATATGCCTTTAGTTTTAAGTGGAATTATTCTCACATTCCGCGGAAAATATATCTCTGGCTTTATTGTGCTGACTTTAGGAATGGCTTTGGAATTAGTCGCGAATCATTTCCAAATGACCTATTACCTTTTACTACTGGTGGTTTGCATTGGTGTGGCATACCTTATTGATGCATACAAAAAGAAAATGCTTCCTCACTTTGCGAAAGCCATTGCTGTGATGATGATTGGTGTTTTAATAGCCGTTGGTTTAAATGCTACAAACATTCTGGCAACTAAGGAATATGCAGATGCATCTACACGCGGTAAAAGTGAACTAACAATTAATCCAGATAATTCGCCTAAAGAAGGAGGCTCTGGACTGTCTTATGATTATATAACCAAATATAGCTACGGAATCGCAGAGAGTTTTAACTTGTTTATCCCGAGCCTCATGGGAGGTGGAAGTGGCGATCAATTTCCAGTAGACTCTGAAGCGGAGGAAGTCCTATTGCGTATGGGAGCATCTAGACAAGATGTTGCGGACATTATGCAACAAGTACCCTTGTACTGGGGAGATCAACCCGGTGTTGCCGCACCAGCCTATATAGGTGCTGTAATTATCTTTTTGGCTGTTCTAGCCATGTTTTTAGTGAGAGGTAGGATTAAATGGTGGATAGTCACCGCTTTCTTCCTTAGCCTCTTTTTATCTTGGGGAGATAATTTCAGAACATTGACTGAATTCGCCATCAATTATGTTCCACTATACAACAAGTTTAGGGCGGTGACATCTATACAAGTGATTATTGAACTTGTCATGCCACTGATTGCCATTGTTGGATTAAATCAACTTTTGAACGATTTTGTAAAACCAGAAAAGAAACTAAAAGCACTTTATTACAGTGCTGGGATTGTTGGCGGACTTGCAGTCTTATTCTTACTGTTTAAATCAACCTTATTCGATTTTGAGAGTCAGTATGATGTTTATTTCATTGAAGACTTAGGCATTCAGTTTGTGGATGCCATCAGAGAAGATAGAATGAATGTATTTACTTCAGATACATTACGCTCATTAATATTTGTGCTATTAACAGCAGGAGTTATTTGGGGGCATTTAAAGTACAAATTAAACAAGACTCTTGTAATTGCTGGTGTAGCATTGCTTATTGTAGTTGATCTTGTGGGTGTTGATCGGCGTTATGTAAACAATGATGATTTTGTTGATAGTAAGGTTATGGAGCGACCATTTCAGAAAAACGGAGCAGATTTACAAATCCTCGAGGATGAAGATTATTACCGCGTATATGACGAAACGAATAATGCATTTAATAGTGCGCAGGCAAGTTTTTATCATAACGCTTTAGGCGGTTATCAT
>JBLHGH010000150.1:0-5217 GCA_047615425.1 Candidatus Latescibacterota bacterium | reverse complement strand
GATGAAGTACGCATAGAGACCTATGAAAACTCTTTAAACACACTACAGATTTTTTCGAATTATCAACTTAGAATTCCCAACAGAGAAACGCGCGGCGTGACGAAAAGCGGTAACTACCTCATCCGTATAACCAATGATGATGGTGACCCAATTTTCTCCAGAAAATTTATGGTTACTGAGAACATTGCTGGCGTGAGTGTAGAAATAAAACGTTCTCGCGATCTTAAACACATCAGACAGAAACAAATAGTACAATTTACAATCAACTCGCCTAGCGCTTTATTGATTAATCCCAAACAAAATGTTAAGACTTTAGTACTTCAGAATAGTAATCTAAATACCGCTATTACCAATTTAAAGCCGCAATACACTATTGGAACTGAACTTATTTACAGATATGATAAGGAAGCAGCATTTTGGGGTTGTAATGAATATTTATCTTTTGACAATAAAGATGTCCGTGCTGCTAGCAACAACATAAGACGGGTAGAACTAAACGACATCTATGAAAATTTTCTTTATACGGACATTAACAGAAATGAAAGGCCATACACTTACAATCCGGACATCAATGGTAACTTTGTAGTGCGAAACCTCTATGCACAAAAGAATTCTATTGAAGCGGAATATGTTCGCTTGCATTTTAATTTACAGTATTATGAAGACTTAGCAGATAAAGAAGTTCACCTGTATGGGAATTTCAATAATTACACTATAGACGGCTCAACCTATATGGCATTGAATAAAAACACGGACACCTACCAAGGATCCCGCCTTTTTAAGCAGGGATTCTATAATTATAAATATGTCCTTGTAGATAGAGATGGCAGTATCGATGAAAAAGCCTTAGGGGGTAGTTTTTGGGAAACTGAAAATGAGTACACTGTATTGGTCTATTACCGTGCACCAGGGGCTCGATATGACAGAATTATTGGTCAAGGTTCTGGAAATTCAACAAATATCACCAATAACTAACTCAAAGTTGCAAGGTTAATTAAGAATACTCTTCGAACAAGAAAGAGTAATGTACCTTTGCGAAAAGCTCAATAACAGATGGAAAAAGACCTCGAATTATTTCGAAGACTCGCTAATAAACTTTTCGAGGCAGAAGTCACGGACCCCGTCGTGGATCCAATTCCCGCAACGGAGCTTCATGAACAATTGGATCTAAAACTGGGAGAAAACCCAGTAACCGAAGATTATTTCGAAAAGACTTTAGAACAACTCATTCTGCAAACCCCTAGAACGGCAACGAAACGATTTTTTAATCAGTTGTTTGGCGGAAGACAACCCAAAGCCACTTTAGGAGATTTACTGTCAGTATTGCTAAACAATAGCATGTACACCTTCAAAGTAGCCGGTCCTCAAGTTGGCGTTGAAAAGGAAATTTTACAGCAAGTTTGTAATCTTATTGGCTACGGAGAAGAGAGTGATGGAACCTTCGCTCCTGGAGGGTCTATGAGTAACTTTATGGCCATGCTTATCGCTAGGGACGCTTCCAATTTAGACATCCGGACTGCAGGGGTAACCGAAAAACTAACACTGTATACTTCGAAAGAATCACATTATTCAATTCCAAAAAACGCTGCATTTATAGGTGTTGGACGTGATCAAGTACGTTATATCACAGCTGATGATGAAGGACGTATGATTCTGGAGGAACTTGAAAAAACAATCCTCAAAGATATTGACGCAGGCTATAGACCGTTCTTTGTAAATGCAACTGCTGGAACTACCGTATTAGGCTCCTTTGACCAAATTGAACCCCTAGCTGATATTTGTAAAGCCCATAAAATTTGGCTGCATGTTGACGGCGCGTATTGTGGTGGAGTTATTTTCAGCAGCAAGCACAAACATCTGGTTAAAGGGATTGAAAGGACCGATTCATTTAGCATCAATGCGCATAAAATGCTAGGAACACCCCTTAGTTGTTCTATCATCGTGGTGCAGGACAAAAAACACTTAAACAATTCACTTTCCAATAACGCTGCCTACCTCTATCAAACAGATGGAGACGATTACAACCTAGGTAAAACCTCAATCCAGTGCGGTAGAAGAAACGATGCATTAAAACTTTGGACCCTATGGAAATCTGTAGGCACCAAGGGTCTGGAACAGCTTGTAGACAACCAGTTCGGTCTTGCAGACGTTGCGCTTCAATACGTGAGAAACCATCCAGATTATACCGTTTATAGTTTCGATGAATCTATTTCGATATGTTTCAATTACAAGGGAATCCCCGCAGAAAAACTATGCACGGCATTGTATGAAAGTGGCGCTTTGCTGGTTGGCTTCGGAAGTTTCCATGGAACGGATTTTGTGCGTCTCGTAACCATTAACGGAACAAATTCAGAAACAGAAATACTTGATTTCTTTAAAATTTTGGAATCTTTTGTCGCTGAAAACGCTTCGTTATTTACTGCTGAAATTCATCAGAAATAAACCCTTTTCATACGTTCGGCTATTTTTACTAAATTTACTGAATGCGTGATGAAACACCAGACCACAAGCCAAAGCTACTAGTAAAAAACCGCAGAAAGGCTGCCAAATATCGTGGCCATGACTGCCTTAACTGCAAGCATCAATTAACGCTAAGCGACGTATACTGCTCCTATTGCGGACAACTAAACACTACGAAAACCTTATCCTTAAAAGACTTTTTTGGCGAATTCTTAGGAAGCCTGTTCACCTATGATTCTAGGCTTAGATACACAATTAGAGACTTACTATTCAGACCTGGTGTGATTACCAGAAACTATGTTAACGGACAACGACTCCGTTATGCAAATCCGTTTCGTTTCTTTTTAAGTGTTTCTATTATCTATTTTGTTCTACAGGGTTTAATTGGAACGTTTGATGAAGAGGACGCCAATGTTTTTAATAAAACAGCAGCAGACGGGAAAGACATCAAGTTTCAATCCACAGGTGATGCTATTCAAACTTTTGGTAACGGAATCGATTCGCTCGCTCAAGAAGTTCAAGAAAGAATTGATGAAGTCCAAGCAGATTCTTTAGCTAAAAAGTATGGGTATCCGAATCAAAAGAAACTAGATAGTATCATACAATCATCTGCAATAAAGGGTAAGGAGTTCGTTACAAAAAAAAAGAAAGATACCGTACAAAGCTATACGCTTGTTTCAGAAGCTAATTTGGGCACATTATCCGGTCCAGAGCGCTTATTCTCAAGGGGAAAGCTATACTATGATTTTTATAAAACCACCAAGATTAAAAAAGGTGGCTTGGCGATGGATAGCTTAAGACATAACAACACCCGATTTAATCGATGGATGTATGAACGCAACGAAATGTATGAACGTGTGGCGAAAAACCCAACAGATTTCATTACCTATCTTGCAGAAAAAACACCCTTTTTCGTGTTCTTCTTCACTCCTTTTTATGCGTTTTTCTTTTGGTTGATTTACTCAAAGGAGAAGCATACGTATATGGAGCACATGGTATTTATTTTCCATATTTTCAGCTTTATATTTCTAGCGATGCTTATTTTTCTAATTCCTGACACCCTAATTGGCCAGGATATATTTACTGGGATACTTATTGGAATTATTGGACCCTTCTACTTTTATAAGGCGTTACGGAATTTTTATAAAGAAAATAGGGCAATAACTATTATAAAATTTATATTTTTAAATATTGTTTTTTCGGTTAGCGCAACGATAACTGCTGTGCTATTTTTCTTAGTCACTGCCGCAATGTATTAATATGGTTCAACAAATTACAAAAGGAATAAAAGTTACTGTAGCTACAGATTATGAAGGCACTTTTCAAAATGGCCATAAGTTACTCTATGCCTTTTCATATACGGTAACTATTGAAAACCAAGGGGGCCAAAAAGTTCAGCTACAGCACCGTCATTGGGATATTCATGACGCACTCAATGAACTTGAATTGGTTGATGGCCCGGGCGTTGTTGGAGAAACACCAGTATTAGAGCCTAATCAAAGTCACAGCTACACAAGTGGTTGTTATTTAATTTCACCTTTCGGAAGTATGAGTGGGTATTATTTAATGCAGAACTTAGAATCTGGTCAAGTCTTCAAAGTAGGGATCCCAAGTTTTAGGCTGAATGCATCTTTCGCGATAAACTAAAGGAAGCAAAAGTTGCTATTTTCGTTAGTTTAATTTTAATGGAATCCTGAAGCACGTGGCAAAAGTCGCAGTGCGAATCATAGGTAAACCGAAAAGGTTGGCTACCATTAAATGCTTCGGAAGCATAAACACCATCAAAATCTATTTTCCCTAAATCGTTATATCTTCTTATTCTAAAATGATGCCTCGGCAGTCCAACTTCCGAAGTCAATTCAAACCAAGCATTACTTCCAATTCCAGAAAGTTTTTGCGCCGCTGGCGGAATAGCACTCATGAAGTTCAAACCCAAAATAAGCTCATTGCCCTTTTTTCTACTAAAATAATTTATTAAGTTTTCTTTGAACGCAGTGCCTTTAAACAGTTCTACTTCACCTTCGGAAACTTGATAAACATCATTGTATAAGGCAGCCTTCTCAACATTACCTACTGTGCTTGGCGTGAACTTTTTATTAAAATTTAATGCTTTTATTATTCTCTTTTCTGCAGTTGCTGCCAAAATTGTATCGGTCACGAATCGCGCACAATTACTACTGCTTTTTTCAAAAGCCCCATACCGAATACTACCTCTTTCCATAAGGTTTTGGACATAGTTCAGTGCCTTTTCATACTCTATAAAGTCACAAACTGAAGCCAAAAGTCTACCTTTACCATGTGTTTTTTGTGGATGCGCATCTAACCAAACGAGGATTTCACCTAAATTGGAAAGGCTCGCATCATTTGCAAAGGAAGCGCGAAAAGGAATTTCTAACTCAGCATCTGTAACGGCACCACGCACTCTTCCAAATCCGTCCGGAGTCACATAGCGTCCAAAATCGAAATATTGCATATTGCCCGTTTCATTATCAACTAGAACTAAGGCGGCATGCCCAGCTTTGATATAGGCCCTTGTTCCTAGACCAATGAGTGGCAAAAACCTACATATCAATTCATTACTATGTGTAACGAAGGTGTCTGGAAAGGCCAGTACAATTATTTTTCCGGTATTTTTCACAAAGCCAGTTCTGTTGTTCGTTTTTCTTGCAGATCTTCATATCGCATTCCAACAGAACCATTATTCTTTGTAATCTGAGTGATGCTAATTGTCTTCACGAAACCTCTGTCCATAATTAA
>JBLHGH010000149.1:0-5253 GCA_047615425.1 Candidatus Latescibacterota bacterium | reverse complement strand
AATTCCATGATGAAAAATGTGGTGAGGAATATTAATATCCAGAGTGCTGTTGTCATGCTTTATTTTAATTCTTTATGTAGATTACACGTCGTGCCTGTTCATTTACAAAGTTCGTAAAGATTTAACGAAATGACTATAACTAAACTGTTCTTATTTAACCATGTTGAGTTGATACTTCACATAAGAACGCGTAAGTAAGCCGAACTTTTCATAATTTGGCACCCTAATACGTGTGTTTTTAATATCTGAAGCAGCTGTTTTGTTTAATTTTTTAAGTAGTCTTCGGTAATAGCGATATGCCATAAAAACACCGAATTTTGCTTCTGGAGGTAACTTTAATATCCCTTCATAGCCTTTTTTAAAGTCAGCTTCAATATCTGCGATGATTATATTCTTAGAAATTTCATCTAGGTCATCCAGATTGGTGTTTGGAAAATATGTCCTGCTTAACCCTTCATAATCCTCTTTCAAATCTCGTAGGAAGTTTACCTTTTGAAACGCGGATCCCAAAGACATGGCAGCGTCTTTTAATTCTTCAAACTTCGCCTTATCTCCTTGCACAAATACCTGAAGACACATGAGTCCAACAACATCTGCAGAGCCGTAAATATATTGATCGTATTCTTCCTTGGTTTCGTATACAGATTTGGATAAATCCAAGCGCATACTGTCCAGAAATGTATTTATATAGCTTCTGTCGATGTCATATCGATGCACGGTAGTCTGAAAAGCATTCAGGATCGGGTTTAAGCTTATTTTTGCTAGCAGCGCTGCTGCTAAATCCTCTTCTAGCTTCTGAAACAAGCCTTCCTTATCGTAACCGTGAAACGAATCCACAATTTCATCTGCCAATCTTACAAAGCCATAGACGTTGTAGATGTCTTGACGTATAACCGGGGCAAGCATTTTTGTTGCCATCGAAAAGGAGGTGCTATAGGTTTTGGTAACCGTTTTACTACATTCCCTTGATACTATGTCAAACGTTTCTTTCACTTTTTGGTCGTTTTTTCAATTAATCCCGCCACTAATTTTCCTGATATCAACGCAGGTGGAACGCCAGGTCCTGGCACACTTAATTGTCCTGTAAAGAAGAGGTTATTCACCTTTTTGCTTTTTAATTTTGGTCGTAAAAAGGCTGTTTGCAATAGCGTATTGGCCAGTCCATAGGCATTACCTTTGTATGAATTATAGTCTGCAACGAAGTCGTTAATGCAAAATGATTCCTTAAAAATAATACTATTTTTTACTTTTTGGTTGGTTCGTTTTTCGAAACGCGTACATATTTTTTCAAAATATTCCTCCCGTAACTCTGGGGTGTCTTCAAGGCCTGGTGCGAGTGGGATTAAAAAGATTCCAGCTTCATGATTTTCTGGCGCCGCATTAGCATCGGTTTTTGATGGAAAGCTCACATAAAATAGCGGATCATCTGGCCAGGCTGGGGTATCATAAATATCTTTCGCGTGCGCATCAAAGTCAACATCAAAGAAGAGGGTGTGATGTTCAACATTTTCTAGTTTTTTACTGAATCCTACATAAAATAGTAGGGACGAAGGTGCGAATACACGTTTTTCCCAATAGGCTTCGGAATACTGTCTGAGGCTAGGTTCTATAAGTGTTTCTGTGTGATGGTAGTCTGCGCCGCTTAATACAATGTCAGATTTTTTTACTTCGGAATTAACCTGTAATCCAACTGCTTTTTGGTCTTCGATCAAAATCTTTTCTACGTTTTGATTGGTATGAATTGCGACGCCTAAACTCTCTGCGAGATTTTTCATTCCTTCAATAACGGAATACATGCCATTTTTAGGATGGAAAGTTCCCAGTCCGAAATCTGCATAATTCATAAAGCTATAAAAAGCGGGTGTATCTGAAGGCTTCGCTCCTAAAAATAACACAGGAAATTCAAGTATGGAAATAAGTCTAGGGTTGTTGAATTCTTTCCGGACTTCTTTGCTAATGGTGCTGAAAAATTGCCCAACTTTTTTAAGGGTCACCGGTGTAACCAATTCTAATGGTGAAACACCTGGGCGATATACTAAATCTTTTATGGCAATGTTGTAATTGTCGAGCGCTTTTTCCATGAAGCGTTTCAGTTTTATGGAGCTTCCGACTTCTTCGGTCTCAAACGCGTCACATATTTTTTCAAGTGTATCTTCAATGGTAATAAAGTCGTTATCACCAAAATATACACTGTAAGCCGGATTAAGTTTTATTAGTTCGTAGTAGTCTGAAGGCAACTTATTGAAGTCCGCAAAAAAGCGTTCAAATACATCGGGCATCCAGTACCATGTTGGTCCAATGTCAAAGGTAAAGCCTTCTTTTTTTAATTGTCTCGCGCGTCCACCAACGGTGGCATTCTTTTCATAAATGGTTACGTTGAAGCCTGCCTGAGCGAGATAACAAGAGGCGGCTAACGATGAGAATCCGGAACCAATGATGGCTATACTAGTTTTCATATTGTTTAACAAATTTACAATTTATTTAAACAAATTGAGTTAATGAAATCAAGTTTATGATTGCTTTAAGAGTATTAATTGCTCTAAAAGGGTGTCAATTTTGATGATTATTTTGATGTTTTCATTCAATAATTCTTGATTTACATCCATGGCTCTTGGGCCCATAACCCATAAATTACAGGACTTCTCATTGGAAATATAGTTCTGGAAATCATTGATATATTCCAGCACAGGTTTTTCTTCTGGATACATGGTTAAATAGCTAAGAAAAAAGATATTCTCATTTTTATTCAATAAAAATATAAGACTTTTTAATGGAATATTTGTGCCGAGATAAATGGTGTTATAACCGGCTTTTATAAGTTCATAATGGGCGTAAAGAAGGCCTATTTCATGAATTTCGTTATTAGGTAGAAACAAGGAGAATAGGATGTCGCTTTCCAGCTTAAAATCCTGTTGCGCTTGGTCAATATTTAACATGATCTTTTGTTTCATTAATTCGGAAATAAAACTTTCATGTGTTGGGTCTATGGTGTTGGTTTGCCATAACTGACCGATATCTATTAATAAGGGAATAAACACGGTTTTAAAGACTTCACTAAAGCTTAGTTTCTGCATTAGTTCAGAATAGGTTTTGTTGAATAGACTGATGTCAAATTCAAACATAGCTTTTCTGAAGTTATGGAGTGCAATGCCTTCGATTTGAAGTCCTACTTCTGTTTTAATTATTTCATGGATTTCACTATCGCTGAGTTTAGCTATTTTAGAGATTTTATAACCCTCATTATAGAGCAGACTAACATTCAGTAGCTTTTTAAGGCTCTCCAAATCATAGGTTCTTATGTTGGTTTCTGTACGCGAGGGTTGTAATAGTCCGTAGCGCTTTTCCCAAATCCGAATGGTATGCGCTTTAACGTTGCTAAGATTCTCTAAATCTTTAATGCTGAATTTGGATTTTACTTTCATCTGTTACAGGGATAGTTTGCTCGAGCTAATTAAGATGTTTAGCAAAGTATAAAGGTAGGTAAAATCAAAGAAATTGAAACTTATGGTTTTAATTATTCTGAATTTGAAATAGATTGTCTTCTTTCAAATGGTCATATTCAGTACGAAATCAATGAATTAATATTATATCTTTACGCTACTTAGAATTTTATACTGACCAAGCCATGGAATTCATAAAAATTGCCATTAAGACATTAGTTTTCAGCCTTTCATTTGTATGGTTGTTTTCTTGTTCCGAAGAAAAAGAGAACCAAGAAACTACTGTAATTGCTCAGAAATCTCAGGTTTTTAGTCTACTCACTGCTGCTGAAACTGGCGTCTATTTTAAAAACACATCTGTAGAGAGTGTGGGTAGAAACCTTGCTGAATACGATTATTTCTATAATGGAAGCGGTGTAGCTATTGGAGATTTGAACAATGATGGTTTGGCCGATTTGTTTTTTGCTGGAAATGATGCGGTGAACAAAATGTACGTAAATAAAGGGAACTTCAACTTCGAAGACATTAGCAAGACTGCTGGATTTGAAGGGAATAAATGGGCGACAGGTGTAACGATGGTCGACATTAATGAAGATGGATTTTTGGATATTTATGTGTGCTATTCCGGCCCTTCGAAAGATGATAAAAGCCTAGCAAATGAATTATACATAAATAATGGTGATCTAACCTTCACGGAAAGCGCTTTGAAATTTGGTATCGCAGATGCTGCTTATTCTACTCAGGCCACCTTTTTCGACATGGATAAAGATGGTGATTTGGATTTGTTTGTTATGAACCATTCATGGATAAATTATGGTAATGGAGTTAATGATTGGTTAAGCGTAATGGATGCCGATACCGAAAAGCTTCAGAAATCTACGAGTACCTTATATAGAAATGAAGGAAACGGGACATTTAAGGATATTACTAAGGAAGCCGGATTGTATCGTCCAGGGTTTGGGTTGGGTCTGGCTATTTCAGATTTTGACGAAAATGGTTACTTAGATATTTACGTGGCTAATGATTACTTTATTCCAGACTTTCTGTTCTTTAATCTTGGAGATGGCAAATTCGTAGAAAACATAAAGGCACGTGCATCGCATACCTCTTATTATTCTATGGGTTGTGATGCGGCCGATTTCAATAATGACGGTCTAGTTGATTTAGTAGTAGTTGATATGACGCCTTCTGATCATTTTCGAGGAAAGACGCAGATGGAGAGTATGGATGTTGGGAAATTCAAGGCTTTAACGCAAAGAAATGGATATATTCCTCAGTATATGTTCAATACGCTCAGTTTAAACAGGAGCAAAGGAAATTTTAGTGAAATTGCTTTAATGGCAGGCGTTTCACAAACAGAGTGGAGCTGGGCTCCATTGTTTGTTGATTTGGATAATAATAGCCTGAAGGATTTGGTGATAACCAATGGGTTTAAACGTGATACCAAAGACCGTGACTGGGCTAGTGAATTAAAAAATCGAATGGCCACAGAAGGCGCTTCTGCTGAAGTCAGTTTTGATCAGATTAAAAAGGCTACTTCAACACCAGTGGTGAATTATATCTACGAAAATAACGGGAACCTTACTTTTAAAGAAGCCTCCAAAGCATGGGGATTTAACGAGCCATCATTTTCTCAAGGCGCGGCTTATGGAGATTTAGATAACGACGGCGATATGGACATGGTAATTAATAACCTCGAAAAGGAGGCTTTTGTTTATCGCAATAATATAGCTGATAAGAAACAAAGCAATTATGTTCAGTTTTTATTAAATGATACTGGTAAACCTGCTTCCGTGATGCATTCAAAAATTCA
>JBLHGH010000148.1:0-5306 GCA_047615425.1 Candidatus Latescibacterota bacterium | reverse complement strand
GAACAGATGAAGATCAGATTGGCGCTAGTTATGACGAACTGGAATGGGCTATGAAAATGAAAGACTTAGAGAGGGAGAAAACCGACTTTGAAGGACGAAAACGAACTGTTTTTGAGCTTTACTTAAAGCTGAATTTAGTCAATCAACACAAGATGAACCCTATTCCGGTTTGTGAAATACCCCCTAAATTAAAATAATCTGGGATTTCAACGAGTATTCCTGAATTTCGACGAATTTTATCCTACGTAACATTTCTTTTTTATAGTTTTGATTTGTAGTATTTATATTACAAAATCTCACAAAAATTCAAGTGCTTAAGACATCTTGGGTCAAATATAATATCGAATGAAGACATTAGTCATTGCAGACCACCATCCGTTAACTAGAAAAGGAATCTCGTGTATGCTTAAAAAGAACAGCAATTTTTCGATTGTTGGAAAAGTAAGCAACAGAGACGAACTTTATCAAAGTTTGCGCGAGGAGAAACCAGACATATTAATAATGGAAATTGATATGCCAAATATAAACGGCATAAGCGCTTTACGAAGTATCAAAACTGAATTTCCTGAAACAAGGGTTGTTATTTTCTCTGCACACCCTGAGGAAATCTATGCGCTCCGTTCTATAAAATCTGGAGCAGCAGGCTATATTCCCAAAACGGCGTCAACCAAGCAGTTCTTAAAGGCACTGAAGCAAATTGCTAAAGGAGGGATTTTCTTAAACGAAGAACTAACTTCCACTTTTACCAGCAGAAATGTAGGTGAATCAAGTGCAATTAGTAGATATAAGAAATTGTCTTCTAGAGAAGTTGAAGTATTAAACCTTCTTTCTAGCGGAAAACGCAATAAGGATATTGCCAACGCATTAGAAATCAATGAAAAAACAGTGAGCACCTATAAAACAAGGTTGCTTAAAAAATTAAAAGTGGATAATCTGGCAGATCTAATCCATCAGTCAAGAATGTTCCAATTTAGCTAGAGCACCAGGCGAAGTTTTTCTGAAAGCACTTTTTTAATACTACACAATCTACAATTTCTTGTAGGCCATTTGTTTTGGCAATTTTAGACTACCCTTCTGAGTTTTTCTGAAAGCACTAAATGCAAGGTGTTATAATCACTAATTGTAGTCAGAACGTCGGGTTCTTGAAAAGCTCCATCTATCATCGGAGTTTTTAATAAATCTTGAATTTTAATTGCCACTAATTTCCGTCTCAAATTTAAAATAGTCTCACTCACTTCTTGAGAAACCTTTGCCTTTTTTGGTGGCGTAAAAATTTCTTTGCTCTCCCAGTTATGCAGAACATGCTTTTCTTCATCCATTAGAATGTCTGTAATAGCAGATGCTTTATCTGGTTGTAATTCATTTATAAACGTATCTAGCTGAAATACCTGCTCTTGATTTAGTTTAGTAATTATTTCAAAGTAAAGCTCTTTAAAACCTTCGTTTGCGAACTCAATCTCATCGTCTTGTAAATCCAAATATATTTTTTCAAACACCTTAGACTTCACAATCTCAGGCTTGAAGGCTATTTCACCTTTTTCATCTTGCTCTAAAATTAAATCCTCAAACTCTTCTTCAATATCGCCATAAAGCAAAAGCAATTCAATGATTTTTCGTTCCAATTCAAACTGCGCATCAACCTTTTTTACAATTTGTTTTTCCTGCGAAACCACCTGCATTGGCTTTACATCTGACGGTCGCTTTGAGGTATCTCTTTGCTCCTTCTGAAGTAACTGAGCAAGGGTATTGAATAGCACTTCTTCACTAATATCCATAATGCGAGAGCATTCTTGGATATATACCTCACGCTTTATCACATCAGGAATTTTAGAGATACTTACTACCATATCTCGAATGGTATCTGACTTTTTTATTGGATCATTTTTTGCTTCCGAAGCAAGCAAAGATGCCTTGAAGCTAATAAAATCTTGCGATTTGGTTTGCAGATACAGCGTCAAATCTTCTAAGGAGTTGGATCGAGCAAAACTATCAGGATCTTCACCCTCTGGGAAGGTACATATCCTAACATTCATACCTTGTCCCAAAATAAGATCAACACCTCTTAAGGAAGCGCGTAATCCCGCCGCATCACCATCAAAAAGAACGGTGATGTTTGTTGTGAGTCTATTGACTAACCTTATTTGGTCTGGTGTCAAGGCGGTTCCAGATGATGAAACAACGTTATGTATTCCTGCTTGATAGAGCTGAATTACATCTGTATAGCCTTCAACCAAATAACAGTTATCTTCTTTAGCAATGCTCTGCTTGGCCGTATAAATTCCATACAACACCTTACTTTTATGATAGATGTCACTTTCAGGAGAATTAAGGTATTTAGCTGCCTTTTTATCATTGGTAAGAATACGCCCTCCAAAGCCCAAGGTACGACCACTCATGCTTAAAATAGGGAACATTACACGTCCTTTAAAGCGATCAAATTGCTTCTCTTCTTTAACAACGGTAAGCCCTGTTTTATCTAAAAAATCAAGATTGTACCCTTTTTTAATTGCTTCCGAAGTAAACGCATCCCATTGATCTGGAGAATACCCCAGCTCAAACTTTGTAATGGTCTCATCTGTAAAACCACGCTCCTTAAAATAACTGAGCCCTATGGCCTTACCTGGCTCTGTTTTTAGCAGTGTATTATGGAAATAGGTTTTTGCGAATTCACTCACCAAATACAAGCTTTCTCGCTCGTCAGCCTGCTCCTTCTGCTCATCTGTTTGCTCAGTTTCTTCAATTTCAATTCCGTACTTCTTGGCCAAATACTTTATCGCTTCTGGGTAAGTAAAATGCTCATGCTCCATAAGAAAAGCAACAACGTTCCCTCCTTTTCCACTTGAAAAATCTTTCCAAATTTGCTTCACAGGAGACACCATAAAGCTTGGTGTGCGTTCATCAGAAAAAGGGCTAAGCCCCTTAAAATTGCTTCCAGATTTCTTTAATTGAACGAAATCGCCGATAACCTCCTCAACACGGGCGGTTTCAAATACATTATCAATGGTAGTTCTTGCAATCAAGGTATAGGAAATTTCAGCAGAAAAAGATACGCAAATATAGCCTTAAAAACTAAAGGCTTTTTTCCAAATCTCAAAAAAAAGGCTTCCAGATGGAAGCCCTCATGCCTAATGCTAATTTTCTTTATTAATCCATATCAAATCGAAGACCAAGTGACACATTACGTTGTTCCGGTCCGTTTTTAAAAATTGGACTTAGGTCATACTTAGCATAGATGGACATGCTGTCCCAACCAATATAACCACTCAAACCATAAACAAAATTATTTGTGGTTGAGTTAAACTTTGTTTTTTGCCTTACCGCTTCACCTGCTTCTTTAAATTTCAGTTTTTGAACCGACCCTAAACGAAGTCCTCCATATCCACCCAATCCAATTTTAATTTTTCGATGCGTATTAAAATACACCTTTTCATTCTTTTCTTTTCTTGTTGCAGGACCAAACTCAAAATGCACAGGGATAACAAGATTATCTAAACGCAACTTAGCCTTATCCAAATTAACAGGAAACTCTGTAAGTACCGCGTTACCATCTTCCTTAATAAAGGAGTTATTACCTTCTGGTTTTAAGCCGTTAAATTGAAATGAAAAACCATATTTTAATCGCAACCAGCCTTCATTTTTTAATATCCTAGTAGCCCAAGCATGGCCTAGCTCAAAAAATCTACTTCCACCTACTTTATATGGAGAATCATTTAGTGATTGCCCATCAATAATTACATTATTCAAGCCAACAGCCATGACGGTGCTAGAGTAGGTTCTTCTTTCATATCTCGGAATCTTATTCTTTATAATGGTTCTATCATTAAATTTTACCTTTACATTGAAAGAATCATATTTGTAACCGTTACGAATAAGTAAAGCAATCTTATTATCAATAATCGCCAATTTATTTTCAATATTAAGAGCGTGCTCCTCGGCTTTAGATTGCTTTAAAGCATTTGCCTCACTTTCAGAAATTTCATTATTCTCAAGGCGCTTCATTATACGTTGCAACGCATTCCCTAGAAGCTCCTTTTCATCTTCAATTATGCCTTCTTTTCCTTGTTCTAACAAGGTAATTCTCTCCTGAACTCCTTCCTCCAATGGTTCTGTTTCTTGAGCAGTGACGATTATGCTCGAGAGTACCCAAAGTACTATTGTCAATGTAATTGCTTTCATGATTTTAATTTTTGTGATTGTGCAGCCACCTCTCCCACCCTAAAGTGGGAAATGTAAACTACTTGATTGATGAATGATTTAATTAATTTTTCCGTTCTAGAACGGCAGTCCTAATAACGGAGTAACCATCTCCAAGGGCGTCAAAGACCTTGTTTCTGAAGCTACGCTCCAAATCATTTTCAACATCCTGAAGTAGCGCTGCAGCATCTACTTTAGTCTGACCTAAAATGCGTTGGGTTTGTATTTCTCTTTGAGCGGCAGCAAGTAAAGCATTGATTTCTTCAGCCGTAATAGCAGTATTCGTTTGCTCAATAGCTTGTACCTGTGCCACTACTTTGTCTATTTGCGCTTTAATAATGGTATTGTTCTCACCCATAGATGAAATCTTAATTAATGGCGCCTCATCGAATTGTTTTCCTGATGTCTCAACAGCTTTTGCTATTGTTACTGAAGCGATAGCTTCTTGTTGCAGACTAGATTTTATAGGGTTTTTGAGTTCCTTTTTTATTGGGATCACGTGAGTTTCTTTCTTCGGTGTAATTTCTTCCGAAGCAATTTCCATTTTACCTTTATCCTGTTGTTGTATTAGAACAGTTTCTTGATTTATGAAAGCATTGTTGGCAGCTTCATTGGCCTCTTCTTTTACATCATCAACAACTAACTCATTCGATTTTTGATCCTTTGTTTCGTTGAAAAATACTGATGCAATTATCAATATTCCAACAAAACTAGCTGCCATAGCATACCAGAAAAACGTGTTCTTTCCCCGACCTTCAGCAGCAGGTAAAGTTGTCTCCAACCTTGACCAGGCATCTGGAGTTGGCTGTAACTCTCGATCCTCCAACTTTTCTCTAAAATTATCCTCTAGCTTAATGGGTGCCATAACTAATAGTATTTTGTTTGTTAATTAGCCCTTGAAGCATCTTTCTCGCCTTGAATAATTGACTTTTCGACGTACTCTCGCTAATACCAAGTAATTCTGAAATCTCACCATGCTTATAACCTTCAATAGCATATAAAACGAAAACCGTTTTGTAACCGTCAGGCAGGATGTCAATAATCCTTTGTATTTCTGCAACTTCAAGTTCTGTTTCTAAATAAGTAACATGATCTAAAGAGTTTTCAATTTC
>JBLHGH010000147.1:0-5319 GCA_047615425.1 Candidatus Latescibacterota bacterium | reverse complement strand
ACTATGAACATTTTGTACGAATACAAACTGATGCAGCTGTCCGTGAGTTGGCAAGTAAATATCCTTACGATAATTTTGCAGATGAAGGCAAGGACGAAGATATAACATTACGTTCCAGTATGACAGAAGTAAACACGGCTTTAGAGAAAGAGCTTGAGGAACGCCTTGCTATTGCCGGAATTGAAGTGTTGGAATCAAGAATTGGGTATCTAGCATACGCTAATGAAATTGCTAGTGCGATGCTTAAAAGGCAACAAGCAACGGCAATTGTAGCTGCGAGACATAAAATTGTTGAAGGAGCTGTGAGTATGGTAGAAATGGCGCTAGAGCAGATGAGTGCAAAAAATATTATTGATTTGGACGATGAGCGAAAAGCAGCTATGGTAAGCAATTTGATGGTAGTTTTATGTAGTGACAAGGACGTTTCCCCAATTGTAAATACTGGAACTTTAAACACCTAAGCCTACCCATTTTAAGTATAATGCTACTAACAAAATTGATGAACAAGGAATTCCGTATCAATTCTATCCGACACCATAAGTACATATGCATAAAACAGCACCAATAATAATATTGCCAATATTTGTTATCGCTTCTGGCACAAAATCAAATACAATACCTGCGTTAAATTACGTTTATAAAGAATACATGCTACATCCTATGAA
The DNA here is from genome assembly GCA_047615425.1 of Candidatus Latescibacterota bacterium. GTDB lineage: Bacteria > Bacteroidota > Bacteroidia > Flavobacteriales > Flavobacteriaceae > Patiriisocius. Next base: position 4,654 of record JBLHGH010000147.1, on the reverse strand, counting down.
AAAGCTATTCGTAATTACACTATTTCTCACACTAAGTCTTTGTTTCGCACAAAAAGGCAGAGATATTAGTGTCTCTCCCTATATAGATGGTACAGTTCTAGTTCCAACAGATTTAGAAAACCCTCCATTAGTTATTATTATTGGGGGCTCTGGTCCAACCGATAGAAATGGAAATCAGCAAATGATGGAGAATAATTCACTTCGTTATTTAGCCGAAGAATTACATAAAAACGGTATTGCGAGTTTCAGATATGACAAACGTATCCTCAAGCAAATGAAAGACAGAACTTTGAATGAAGAGAGTATCCGTCTCACAGATTTTATCACAGATGCAAAAGCCAGCATTAATTTTTTCAAAAAAGGTGGTGATTTTTCGAAAATTTTCGTCCTTGGACATAGCCAAGGATCACTCGTAGGAATGGTAGCTGCACAAGACCTAGCCGATGGTTTCATTTCCTTAGCCGGCGCAGGACAATCCATAGATGACGTAATTGTTGCACAGCTTGAAAAACAAGCGCCAGGACTGGCTGAGAATGGCAGAAATGCTTTTAACGAACTAAGAGCCAATGGTAACACAACTAATTATAGCGCTGGACTATCCTCTATCTTTAGACCATCAATCCAGCCCTTTATATATAGCTGGATGGCGTTCGACCCGAAGGTTGAGATTGCCTTGTTGAACATGCCGGTGTTAATTATTAATGGTGATAAGGATTTACAAGTACACCCCAGTGAAGCGGCATTGTTAAAAAATGCCAAGCCAAGTGCAGCGTTATATATGATTCCTAAGATGAATCATATTTTGAAAGTTATTGAAGGAGATGATATGGAGAATCAAAAGTCTTACAACGATTACAGACAGCCTGTCTCCCAAGTTTTAATAGAAAAAATAAGCTCCTTTATTAAAAACTAATATGTCTAAGAAAAAAGCATTCGCCCTTCGCGTAAACGAAGACATGATGAAAGCCATTGAAAAATGGGCTGCAGACGAATTCCGTAGCACCAATGGTCAAATTGAATGGATGCTTCATGAAACGCTTAAAAAGGCACAAAGGCTTCCGAAGAAAAAAGAATAAAAAAACGTATTTTGCATGAAAACTACCAACCATGCAAGAAGCCATCACCGAAGTAATTAAAGACACAACTCCACTATTTACAAGCGACACGATAGTCTTTGGCCTTTTAATGATAGCGCTAGGACTTATCTTCTATACTTCTAGCAGAAAAACAGGTTTCTGGAGCGGCTTTTATAAAATTGTGCCTGCCTTATTTATCGCCTATTTTGTTCCAGCATTACTAACTACTTTCGGTATAATTTCACCAGAATGGACAACTATTTCTGAAGCAGGTGAAACCACAGAACACAGCTCAAATTTGTATTTTGTATCAAGTAGATACCTCTTACCCGCTGCATTGGTACTCATGACGCTCAGTATCGATTTAAAAGCAGTATTTAATCTGGGACCAAAAGCGTTAATCATGTTTATCACGGGTACCATCGGTATTATTTTAGGAGGTCCAATTGCAATTTTAATAATTGGAACCCTTTCACCTGAAACCCTTGCCACTCCTATATTTCCTACACCAGCGACGGGAGAGTTTAATGATGTTTGGCGAGGCCTTTCAACACTTTCGGGAAGTTGGATTGGAGGTGGAGCAAACCAAACTGCGATGCTTGAAGTATATAATTACAATCAAAAGTTATATGGAGGAATGGTGTTTGTTGATATCGTTGTAGCCAATGTTTGGATGGCAGTCATATTAATAGGAATTGGCAAAACAGCTAAAATAGATAAGTGGCTAAAGGCAGATACTTCTGCCATTGAAAGTTTAAAAGAAAAAGTTTCTACATACGCTAAAAAGATAGATCGAAACCCCTCTTTAAACGACCTAATGATATTGGCCGCGATTGCCTTCGGAACTGTTAGTTTTGCACATTTAGGAGCAGGCTACTTAAGTGGATTTTTTGAAGAATTTGTAAATAGCTTGGAAGCTGGTATTACGCGAAATATTTTTACGTTCTTAAACTCAAGCTTTTTCTGGATGATTACGTTAACGACAATTATAGGAATCATATTATCCTACACTAAAGCGCGTGCTTACGAGGGTGCTGGTGCAAGTAAATTTGGAAGCGTCTTTATTTATATACTGGTAGCTAGCATTGGAATGAAGATGGACCTTATGTTAATTTTTGACAACCTAGGCTTAATCGCCATTGGTGTTGTTTGGATGATAATACACGCAGGCCTACTAATTCTTGTCGCTAAATTGATTAAAGCTCCTTATTTCTTCTTGGCCGTAGGGAGTCAAGCAAACGTAGGCGGAGCCGCCTCGGCTCCTATTGTCGCATCTGCCTTTCATCCGTCATTAGCTACAGTAGGCGTTTTATTAGCCGTATTTGGTTATGCCATCGGAACAGTAGGCGCAATTTTGTGCACTGTCCTGATGCAATTGGCAGCGGCAGCGTAGATATTAATGAAAAAAATGTGCATATTTGCGCTCTTCAAAAATGAATGCTATGAAATATTTTTTGGCCCTTGCCTCCCTTTTTTTACTAACTACGAGTTGTTCCAACGAAAATGAGATGAATCTAAGCGGAAACATTGAAGGTTTAAAAAGAGGCACAATTTTATTACAAAAAATAGTAGACACCTCATGGGTGTCCATTGATTCAGTAGTGGTAGAAGGAAATTCGGTCTTTGAGTTTTCAGATATTGTTGACAGCCCCGAACAATACTTCTTATTTGTACGCCAGGAAGATGGAGATTTAAAAGATGTACGCCTACCATTCTTTGCTGAACCAGGGGAGCTAACCATACACTCTACTATTGAAAACTTAGCATTAGACGCAAAAATTACAGGCTCTGAAAATCAAGCACTATATAAAAAATATCAAAAAATCATGTCGCGTTATAATGATCGAAACCTTGATCTAATAGAAGAGGCGCTTAATGCAAACGTCGCTGGGAATGATTCTTTAACTGAAGCTCTAATTACAAAACAGCAATCCAACATACGGTCTAAATATTTGGCAACAGTGAACTTTGCAATGAATAACAATGATATTGAGTTGGCACCTTATTTAGCACTAAGCCAAGTTTTTGATGCAAATGTGACCTATTTGGATACGGTTTATAAGACGCTCACTCCACGAATTAAAGATTCAAAGTATGGTAAAGCTTTAGATGATTATATCAAAAGCAGTAAAGAGGAAAATTAAGAAAAAAACTTCATAAAAAAAGCCCCTAAGCGTTTAGCTTAGGGGCTTTTTTTTATTTGTTTAAGACCTAAAGTGCATTAATCTCATCGATTAAAGTTCTTCCTTTTGTTTCCAATTCAGCCTGAATACCCTTAAAGTGTTGCTTCTTGTTTACAACATCATTGGCGTTCACTTTTACGATTAAGTTGTCAAAAACTTCTATCGCTCCATCAATTATCTTTTCAGCTTTTTTATTGTCTTTTTCTGGATTAGTAAGCTCCCAGATATAAACAGCTTCAATAATATCACCTAACACATAATTAATATCTTTCTTTAAATCACGTACGTTTGCCATGTTCTTTACTTTATGTTTCTTATAAATTTGGCGCAAGTTACAAATTGTTAGGGAATGTATACCTCTAAAAGCGTGGCATTTTCAGTTTCGATATGAACTATTTTAGAAGTTGCTGAAAGCAATAGGGTTTCTCCTTTTATTAGATTTTCTGAATACGCTCCATCGCGAATAACAACTTCGCCGTCAACGCACATATACACTACAAAAGAATCTAATTTGGTATAATCTTTTTGGATAGTTTTTGAAAGCCTAAGCTTATTTGTTTCAAAATAAGGACTGCTGCATATAGGCACCGTTTCATTTTTAACATCTATATAGTCTTGTTTAGCATTCAAGGCTTCATAGTTAATAGCGTCAATTGCAAAATCATTATGAAGTTCACGCATAACACCATCTAAGCCCGGTCTGTCCCAATCATAAATACGATAGGTTATATCTGAAGTTTGTTGAATCTCGGCAAGCACAATCCCAGCGCCTATAGCATGTACCGTCCCAGGCGCAATAAAAAAAGCGTCTCCTTTCAAAACGGGTTCCGAATTAAGAATTGCTGTGATGTTATTTTCTGAAAGATGTTTTTTATAGGTACGCTCGTCCATTTCTTTATTGAATCCCAGTATAAGTCTTGCGTTTTGTTCGGCTTCTAAAACGTACCACATTTCTGTTTTTCCGAAGGAATCATGCCTGATTTTAGCTAATTCATCATTGGGATGTAGTTGAACCGAAAGATCTTCGGCAGCGTCAATAAACTTAAAAAGCAACGGAAACTGATTCCCAAACTGCTTAAATACACGTCTACCAACTAATTTTGATTGATAGCTGCCCAGAAGGTCATTTAAATTCTTCCCTTTTAGCGCGCCATTGGAAACAATAGAAACAGCGTCTGTTACGCCAGAAAGCTCCCAGCTCTCCCCTGTGTTAGAACCTTCTTCCTTATGGAATAAAGCATGTAATTTTCCGCCACCCCATACTTTTTCTTTCAGAATGGGTTTAAACTTAAGCGGATAAAGTTTATGTGCTTCTTTCGGTTCAGCCATTGTATACTACAAAATTACGGGGAGTTTCATATAATTTCACTGAAATGCCATATTTATCGTCAATTC
>JBLHGH010000146.1:0-5350 GCA_047615425.1 Candidatus Latescibacterota bacterium | reverse complement strand
CATTTTATCAAAACCTAATTCTAAAGGTCTTCCACGATCGAATTGATTTTTAATGAGATCACCATCACTTACCACAATCATATTTGCTAAAGCGCCTTCATCCGTATGATTTAAATCATCAGTTAAATCAAATGGTTTCACTCGGTTTTTAAATCCTGAAGAAAAATTACCTTCCAAAAGAATAGCCAAAGGTGTTTCCCCTGCGTTAAATTCAGCTAGGTTCGGGCCTTCGTTTACTGCTTTTAAGCCCTTCGGTATTTCAATATCCAGATCAATTTCATAAGGGAGTCCAACGTGCTTGCTAATTGGAGAACTACTAAGGAGAATAGTTTTCTTTATGCTATTGGACAAGGTGTCAATAGCACTAGCATAATCGAACTTAACCGCTTCGAGGTTGCTAACAATAGGATGATTACTTGCACTTGCGCTCAACGGACTAAAAAACCACGGATACTTATTGTACTGAGAGTCGTTTTCATTTCCAGTTGCTAAAACAATGGGCGCTGCGTAAACATCCTGTATAAGATTCTGTTTTATACGAACTCCATATTTAAAGAGTAGGTCATTTAGATTAAGATCCATTGGAAGTGCATATGTCTTTGCGCTAATAGAATCAATTCTATTTTGGGAAGCATCGATCAACCACAACGTGGAACCGCCTTGCATTGTATACTGATCGAGGATGTATTTTTCTGAATCATTAAACGGTTTTGTTGGTTTGGCAATAATAACTAAGTCGAAAGTATTGAGTTGCTCTAAGGTTCGTTGGGGTTTACCTTGGGCAGAATCTAAGGTGAAAGGAGCAATAAAGTAATAGTCCTTAAGGGTCATGAAGAAATCTGCAACAAATTTATCCTCTAGCTCTCCATTTCCTTTAAGCACGGCGACCTTTTTATTTTTAGGGCTTGTCAACTTACTAAAACCATCGGCGAAAGCATATTCTAGATTCTGAATGGAGCCATTAACACGTTCTTCGGAAGTAGCCCCCAACTGATTTTTGAGTAAAGGAATTTTAACCGTCTTTCCTTTGAAATAGGCTAATGCCCATGGATACAAAACTTCGGTTGTGGTTTTTCCGTTTTCCTGGACTTCTACTTGTGCTGCTGTAAGACCAAAATCCTGAATGGTTGCTTGGTAATCTTCCTGTTCTAACGGATTTATAAAATTGTAAACCACATTCGAATTATATGCTTTGAATTCATCCAACAACTGTCTAGTTTCAGATTGTAACTTCGTGAACTCTGATGGGAAATTCCCTTTAAGAAAGACATCAATTAAGAGAGGTGATTCAACATTGCTAATCGTTTCTTTAGCTGCTTCAGATAGCGTAAAACGTTTATCCTGAGTTAGGTCAAAACGTTTGTAGACATAATTACTAATCACATTTAGCAGCAGCAAAATAATTAGCATAACAACAAACTGGACGATATGTTTCCTAGAACTGTTCACGCTCGTTTTTGAAGTTTTCTAATTGTAAGTGCAATAAAAAATACAACAATGCTCAAAAAGTAAATAATGTCTCGCGTATCTAATACGCCCCGTCCCATACTATCAAAATGTGTTTTCATTCCAAATGAAGCGATGTTTAGTTCGATATTAAATATACTTCCTAGGCTATCAAAACCGTAATAAAGCAGAAAGCAGCATAAGACCGCTATGATGAAGGCTACAATTTGATTTTGAGAAAGTGTTGAGGTAAATATGCCAATGGCGGTATAGCCTAGGACAAGGAAAAACAATCCTAAATAAGATCCCAGCGTGCTACCAACATCCCAGTTACCCTCTGGATTTCCAAGATTTGAAATAGTTAGAATATAGAGTAATGTTGGTAAAATTGCCAAACATACAAGTATTACAGCACCAAAATATTTTCCCAAAACTATATTAGGAAGTGAAACTGGCTTTGTTACTAAAAGCTCAAAGGTGCCCATTTTAATCTCTTCGCTAAATGCCCTCATGGTGACGGCAGGAATTAAGAATAATAAAATCCAAGGTGCTAACTCAAAAAGCGGGGTGAGATCAGCAAAACCCGCATCAAAGATGTTATATCCCCCTTTAAAAACCCAAAGAAAGAGTCCGTTAATCAACAAGAAAATACCAATAACTAGATACCCCATAATATTGGAGAAAAAACTGCTTATTTCACGTTTAATAATTGGTATCACTTAATTCATTTTTTTCTGCTCACTGCTCACTGCGCACTAAAAAGCGTATCTACACTCCAAGCTCTTGCTTTAGAACGAAACATAGGTTTTGTTGTTGCCCAGATTCCTTTAAATAACTCACTGGTTCTATAATTTTCTAAATCACTTTCGTCTTCCCATTTGCTATAAGTGAAATATATGCTCGGATCGTTTTTATCTGCATATAATTCTAAGAACGCACAACCTGGAAAATTTCGAATCTTATCTTTTACGGTTTCAAAATTAGCAAGAAATGCAGTTACATTCTCTTCCTTAAATTCCATTTTGACTATGCGTGTGAACATTCAATAGGGATTTATTACTGTTCAAAATTTATGGTTATTGTGTCTCGAAATTCAAGTCCGAAGAGGGTAGAGGCGCTTCCAATTGTGCTGGGATTACTTTTGTAAATAGCGAGCTCCAAATATCCTGAGGAATTCCAAAGCGCTAACTTTTTGCCATCCTCTTCACGCTTTTCACTGGGCTGATCAAAGTTAATAGCGTCACTATAATGAGAGTGAACTTTTTCAAAATTAGCAGTTCGTGCAGTAATCTTAAAACGTCTTCCTTTTCCAACTTCTTCGAAAAATGATTTCGACACATTGCATACAACGTTGCCATAATTATCGACATAGATAACATTGCCAAGTATCTGATTTCCTTTTTGGTTTACTGCGGGCTTTATTCCTGTAAGCTCTTTTATTTCTTCAATAGGTTTACCAATAACTTCCAGCGTTCCACCACGTCCTATATGGCAAGCAACTTTTACGAACACATCTAAAACTGGGAAATTTGAAATTATCCTATCGTGAATGTTAATTTCCACAACTTTATCTGGGTTTATTTCTGAAGTAAGCATAGAAATAATGCCATTGTTTGCGCAAATAAAATAATGACCGTCCAAATAGGCAGCAATATGCTTGTTTTCTGGGTTTAATTCAGAATCGATACCAATGATGTGAATTGTCCCTGGCGGAAAACTACGATAGGCGTTTTGAATGATATATGCTGCCTCCGTGATATGAAATGGAGACACACTATGGGAGATATCAACAATTCGAATATCAGGCATTTCCGAATAGATTGCGCCCTTTACCGCGCCAGCAAAGTGGTCTTTCTCTCCAAAGTCAGTTGTAAGGGTTATAATTGGCACTCCAGTGTTGATATTTTATTGATTAGGTTAAGACAAAAATAAGTTACTTTTGTGAGTGGAAATACAATTTTTCAAATTGTATTAAAAAACTTAATAACACCGCTTTTGAACGAACTTATTATAGAGCTTACGGAAATTAGTCCAAGAGAATTTTTTGGAGAACAAAATGCTAATATCAATCTGTTAAAAAAACACTTCCCAAAGTTAAAAATAGTTGCTAGAGGCAGTAAAATAAAAGCCTACGGAGATGAAGTTGTTTTAGAGGAATTTGATAGTCGACTCACAATGCTCCTAGAGCACTATGCCAAATACAATAAAATAGACGAGAACGTAATCGAACGTGTTTTGTTGAGCGGAGACAAAGATGATTATGAAACTACGCCTGAAAGTGGCGAAGTACTTGTCCATGGTGTTAACGGAAAACTCATTAAGGCACAAACAGCCAATCAGCGAAAGTTGGTGGAATTAATGCATAAAAATGATATGGTGTTCGCTGTGGGCCCAGCAGGGACAGGGAAAACCTATACGGGGGTTGCACTTGCGGTTAAAGCGTTAAAAGAGAAGCAGGTGAAGAAAATTATCTTAACACGACCTGCAGTTGAAGCTGGAGAAAATTTAGGTTTTCTTCCTGGCGATTTAAAAGAAAAATTAGATCCGTATATGCAGCCATTATACGATGCGCTGCGTGATATGATACCACATGAAAAACTGGAATCTTTTATAGAAAATGGGACTATTCAAATTGCGCCTTTAGCATTCATGCGTGGAAGAACGCTTGATGATGCCTTTGTTATTTTGGATGAAGCGCAAAATACAACCCACGCGCAAATGAAAATGTTCTTAACCCGAATGGGGAAAAGTGCGAAATTCATGATCACTGGTGATCCAGGTCAGATTGATTTACCTAGGCGTGTTATTTCTGGACTAAAAGAAGCACTTTTGGTTCTGAAAGATGTACAAGGAGTGGGTATGGTTTATTTAGATGATAAAGATGTTATTCGTCATAGACTTGTAAAAGAGGTTATCGCAGCGTATAAAAACATTGAAAACATAGATTAATCATGTCAAAGACTATTATTCAAACCGACTTCCATTTTCCTGGACAGATGGAGGTTTACCACGGTAAAGTTAGAGAAGTATATACGCTTGAGGGCAATACACTCCTAATGGTTGCAACCGATAGACTGAGTGCCTTTGACGTGGTGATGCCTAAAGGGATTCCATATAAAGGTCAGATATTAAATCAGATTGCCACTAAAATGATGCGGGATACAGAAGATTTGGTTCCAAATTGGCTTACTGCTACACCAGATCCTAATGTTGCCATTGGTGAGGCCTGCGACCCGTTTAAAGTTGAAATGGTGATTCGTGGTTATATGAGTGGGCACGCCGCCAGAGAGTATAAAGCAGGGAAGCGAATATTATGCGGTGTTGCCATGCCTGATGGTTTGAAAGAGAACGATGCGTTTCCAGAGCCAATTATCACACCTGCTACGAAGGCAGAAATGGGCGATCATGATGAAGATATTTCTCGGGAGGATATTTTAAAGCGCGGTATTGTTTCTGAAGAGGATTATATTGTTTTAGAAGATTATACACGAAAATTATTTCAAAGAGGTAGCGAAATAGCTGCAAGCAGAGGTCTCATTTTAGTTGATACGAAGTATGAATTTGGTAAAACGAAAGCGGGTAAAATTGTCTTGATAGATGAAATTCATACCCCAGATTCTTCGCGGTATTTTTATACTGAAGGCTATTCCGACAGGCAAAAAAATGGAGAGACACAAAAGCAACTATCCAAAGAATTTGTACGTCAATGGCTTATTGCTAATGGCTTTCAGGGTTTAGAAGGGCAGGAGTTGCCTACCATGAGTGATGAGTACATTCAAACAGTTTCTGAACGTTATATTGAACTCTACGAAAACATTACGGGAGAAACCTTCGAGAAAGCAGATGTTTCAAATATTCAGGAGCGGATCTATACAAACGTGTTGAATTACTTTAGGTAATTGCG
>JBLHGH010000145.1:0-5362 GCA_047615425.1 Candidatus Latescibacterota bacterium | reverse complement strand
ATTTTTGATATCGATTCATTCTTGCAAAGATTTACGAGACTATTCAAAAAGAAAGATAGCAAGTCGGCTGCCTAATTTCTAGCACTATTAAATACGTATTGTATTCACTTATACCTAAATAAAACAATACTTCGGTCTGCATTATTTCAATGAAAGACATTATGTACCTTTGTCCAAATAAAATACGTTGAATGATTTCTACACAGCAAGATCCGATGATTAAATTAAATACCATAGCCGAGGCCATTGAAGATATTAAAAATGGAAAGGTAATTATTGTTGTGGACGATCAGGACAGGGAGAATGAAGGCGATTTTGTGGCTGCAGCCGAAAGGATAACACCTGAAATCATCAACTTTATGGCAACACACGGTCGCGGACTTATCTGCGCACCACTTACCGAAACACATTGCAAGGAACTTCAGTTAGAAATGATGGTAGGTAATAATACCGATCCCATGGAAACCGCCTTTACTATTTCGGTAGATTTAAAAGGAAAAGGAGTTACTACAGGCATTTCGGCAGCAGATAGAGCAAAAACCGTTCGAGCATTAATTTCAGAAGACACCAAGCCACATGATTTAAGCCGCCCTGGACATATTTTTCCGCTCAAGGCTAAGGATGGTGGGGTTTTACGTAGAACGGGGCATACCGAAGCTGCAATTGACTTTGCGCGACTGGCTGGCTTACAACCTGCTGGCGTTATTGTAGAAATTATGAACGAAGACGGCACCATGGCGCGTTTACCGCATTTGGTAGAAGTTGCTAAGAAATTTGATCTTAAGCTAGTCTCAATTGAAGACTTGGTAGCGTACAGAATGGAGCATGATTCGCTTATTGAAAAGAAAGAAGATTTTAATTTAAATACCAAATTTGGATCGTTTCGTCTTAGAGCGTACAAGCAAACCACCAATGATCAAGTACATATTGCCTTAACTAAAGGCGACTGGAAAGAAAACGAGCCGGTGATGGTTCGTATAAATTCGACCTTGATAAACAATGATATTCTAGGAACCCTTACTAATAATGCGGATAAAAAACTGGACGATATGTTCCAAGTAATTTCTTCTGAAGGAAAAGGAGTTGTTGTTTTTATTAATCAGCAGAGCCAGTCGCTTAATCTTTTAAGCAGGCTCAAAGAACTTGATCAAAATCAAAAACCTGGTGAAATTTCTAAAGCGCCGCCCATAGCTATGGACAGTAAGGACTTTGGGATTGGCGCACAAATATTACACGATTTAGGCGTCCACAAAATTAGGCTTGTAAGCAACAGTGACCAAACAACAAAGCGTGTTGGTATGATTGGTTATGGTTTGGAAATTATCGACTACGTAAGTTATTAAGACAGCACTTCGTTTAGGACGCGTTGCATCGTTGCGGCACGTTCTTTAACTTGAGCATCTGTCCATCCAACCTTTACTAGGGCTGAAACAGTACGTCCCATCCAAGCATCACTTTTAGAGAAATCTGTGTTATTCAAGTCTTGGATTTGTTGTTTTATTTCTGAAGGTAGATTTCCAAGCGATTTCAAATTCCTAAGGTGTTCCCATCCATTGATATAATGCCAATTATTGGTGTACCAGTAAAAACAAGCATCCACACCTGCCTCACCTAAAGCTTTATGTGCTTTTTGTGCAAGTTCCTCGGTAGGAAGGAAAAAATTAACAAAGGAATAGTTCTCAACGCCTGCTTCAGGCACTCTTCTAAAAGTAATACCCTCAATACTCCCGATGGCATTTCGAACCGCCGAATAATTCTCCTTTTGCACATTCAACAAGCCATCTAGCTTATCTAATTGCGCTATACCAACAGCTGCGTGCAGTTCCGAAATTCTGAAATTATAGCCTAGCGTAGGATGCGTTTCTGCACCACGATCGCTTCCAATATGGTCATGACCATGGTCTTGATATTGATCTGCATTAATTTTATAAGCGTCATTATTCGTGATAATTCCGCCACCTTCGCCACAGGTAATTGTCTTTACGAAGTCAAAAGAGAAACAACCTAAATCGCCATAACTTCCTAAAGGTTTTCCATCGAAAGTACCTCCAATTGCTTGGCAAGCATCTTCAAGTAATAACAAATTGTGCGTATCACAAATAGCTTTTAGCGCTTTTAAATCGGCCATAGAACCGCACATATGCACTGGCATGACGCAACGTGTCTTGGGTGTAATGGCAGCTTCCACTGCTGTTGGATCTAGTGCAAGTGTGTCATCAATATCTACTAATACTGGCACGGCTCCAATAGCCATTATAGATTCAAAACTAGCCACAAAGGTGAAAGGAGGCATGATCACCTCATCCCCTGCTCCTATTCCGGCTGCAGCTAACGCAACAGTTAATGCTGCTGTTCCACTTGAAACCAATTGGCAATGTTTCGTATTCATTCGTTCGGCGAAGGCAATTTCAAATTCTTTTGCTTTCCAGTGGCCATTTCGCATACCGTCAAAACCATAGCGCATGAGCACGCCATTTTCTAAAACATCATTTACTTGCTTGCGCTCTTCGGCACCAAAAACTTCAAATCCAGGCATATTTTAAATGTATAATGATTTAATCTTCCATTCAAAGATGTTTCGCAAAGGTATAGGTTGCGTGTATTATGTGCAATAGATTTAGCATCCCTTAAAATTAAAATTTGCTGCAAGATTAATAGTTATGGAGTGTATAATTCTTTGTTAAGCCTCAGGTCTTTCTCAAGATTAACAATTGGCTTTGTTATCTTTGTCCCGCTATGAAAAATACCAAACCAAAAAACGACAAGCCCAAAGTAACTATAATAACTGCGTTTAAAACCATCATCTGGCCAAGACGTAAATTGGTTCTTATTGGATTAATCCTCATCATAATAAGCAGGTTGTCCAGTTTAATTTTACCATGGAAATCCAAGGCATTATTGGACGAAATTGTACCCAATAAAGATTACGAATCGCTTTATGATTTACTCTGGCTGGTTGGGTTTGCACTGCTTGTTCAGGCCATTACATCTTTTCTACTCACGAGAATTCTAAGCGTCCAGGCGCAATATGTTATTTCAGAATTACGCGCTCAAGTTCAGAAAAAAGTGTTGTCGTTACCTATTAGCTTCTTTGATAACACAAAATCGGGAGCGCTTGTTTCCAGGATTATGACGGATGTGGAAGGCGTTCGTAATCTCATTGGAACTGGCTTGGTTCAACTTGTTGGTGGAACCATCACCGCAGTGGTATCACTTGTTTTGCTAATTAATATAAACCCCTGGATGACGCTATTTGTGTTTTTACCGGTGGGTATTTTTGGTTATGTAGCCTTACGTGCTTTTAAATACATCCGTCCTATTTTTCGGAATCGCGGAAAAATAAACGCTGAAGTTCAGGGCAGACTTACCGAAACTTTGGCTGGTGTACGGGTGATTAAAGGTTTTAATGCAGAAGCTCAGGAAAACAAAGTATTCGAAGAAGGTGTAGACCGTTTGTTTCAGAATGTCAAAAAAAGTCTGACGGCAACAGCGGCTATGACCAGTTCATCCACTTTTTTATTAGGATTGGCATCCGTAGGTATTATGGGTATAGGCGGTTATTATATGATTGAAGAAATGATGACCCTTGGTGAATTTCTATTTTTCACTTTGCTCCTTGGTTTTATGATCGCACCTATTGTACAAATGAGCAATATAGGCAGCCAGCTCACCGAAGCCCTCGCCGGTCTTGACCGTACTGAAGAACTAATGAACATGACTGCTGAGGAAGAATTGGAAGATCGCACGCTTTCACTTAAAGGCGTTACCGGACATTTACAATTCAAAAACGTCCACTTTGCTTATGAAGATGGAAAAGAAGTTCTAAACGATATTAGTTTTGAAGTGAGTCCGGGAGCTATCATTGCGCTTGTGGGGAGTTCTGGATCGGGGAAATCTACTATTGCTGGATTGTCTGCCTCCTTTTTAAATCCGAAATCAGGTACCGTTTTTATTGATGGCAAGGATCTTTCAAAAGTAAAACTAAGCAGTTACCGCCAACATTTGGGTGTGGTATTACAAGATGAATTTTTATTCGAAGGCACCATTCGGGAAAACATACTTTTTCCAAGGCCCGATGCTACGGAGGAACAATTACATAATGCGGTGAATGCTGGGTATGTAAATGAGTTTACGGATCGCTTTGAAGATGGCCTGGACACATTGATTGGCGAGCGCGGCGTGAAACTCTCTGGGGGACAGCGGCAACGTGTTTCGATTGCCAGAGCCATTCTAGCTGACCCGAAAATCATTATTCTAGATGAGGCGACATCCAATTTGGATACTGAGAGTGAAGCACTAATTCAGAAGTCGTTGAACGAATTGACAAAAGACCGTACCACCATCGTGATTGCGCATAGATTAAGCACTATTAAAAAGGCCAATCAGATTTTGGTTATTGAAGCTGGTAACATTGCTGAGCGCGGCACCCATGATGAATTGATTTCAAAAGAAGGTAGGTATTTTGAACTCTATACCTATCAGGCAAAAATATAAGAAAGCTAAAAAGCAACTACAGCCCCAGCGATTTTCTATGCTTATAACTCAATCACAGACGCTTCTGTTCCGCGACGTACTTTCATTAAGCTAGCAGACACATCATCTTTAGAACGGTAACCAACGGGTAGCACTAACACGGATGTTAGCCCTTTTTCGGTAAGCTTTAAGAATTCGTCATATTTCTGAGGATCAAACCCTTCCATAGGGCAAGAGTCAATACCCTCTATTGCGCAGATTGTAAGCAGGTTTCCTAAAGCTAAATAAGCTTGTTTTGACATCCAGACATCAAGCTCTGCCTTTGTCTTTTCGGCAAATTCATTCACTATAAACGATTCAAAGGGTTCTAAGATATGACGTGGCGTACTTCGGGCTATTTCAACCTTCTTAAAGTACTCTTTAATATAGCCAGCATCCAATTTGTTCTCAATACATAGTATCAATACATGGGAAGCATTTGCCACCTGCTCCTGGCCCATGGTCATTGGCACAAGCTGTTTTTTGACTTCTGAATTACTCACAACCACCAGTTTTATTGGTTGGAGTCCGTATGAGGTAGCAGTTAAATCAAACGCCTTTTTTAGCACCTCTAGTTTCTCTTCGGACAGCACTTTGGAAGGGTCAAACTTCTTGGTAGCGTATCGCCATTTTAATGATTGAATAATATTCATAACATGTAAATATAGGTTGACAAAGGTACCATCTTTCGGATTAAAATTTACGATGTTTGATATTGGATTTACGATGGACGATGTGCGATGGACGATGGATTATGGATTATGGATGTTGGATGATGGATGATGGATGATGGATGATGGATGATGGACGATGGACGATATTAATAAATTCATAATCAATACAACTTCTT
>JBLHGH010000144.1:0-5364 GCA_047615425.1 Candidatus Latescibacterota bacterium | reverse complement strand
TTTCAACGCTCATTGGGCTCTCCTATTGAACGGTAGCTGAGCCTTCTCTTTTCACGATCGCCTACAACAACCCCACCATTGTTTTTTCTAATCTGCCTGAATACAGAATATCCTTGAAGAATAGCGTCTTCCCAAAGTTTTAGTGGACACTGTTCAACTTCATAGCCGTGAACAAATTTTTGAATGGTTTTCAGTACATCAAAAGAAACACCATCGTGACCCTCAAAATAGTCCAGATCTTTAGAGTATGAAAAAAGCCATGCAGTCAACCCTTCCTCGACCACTATAGCCCGACCGCCGTCCTGCGCCTCATCGAAAACAGGGTCACTTTTGCGTTTTTGCTTAATTAACGCTCTAAAAGTAGGTGACCAATGAAGAATTGCTGCATGCGCAAAATGAAAAACATCGTGAAAGCGATAGTCATCCGGGTCTTTTATATTATCAGTCAAAGGAGAGCCAATAAAAACGCCATTCCACCTCAAATAACATTGTCCGCTCTTCCTTTGGGTAATATGGATTTCAAACTTTCTTGGGAGCTGCTCTTCTTCAGGAAAGACAGCGTCAAAATCGGGCAGAGATTCTAGCGCTGGAATTGAAAACCGCCCAAACGCCTTTTTAACATTACCCTTTAATACTTGTGCAAATGAAAGTTCTATTGATTGCATCGCTTGTAAATATACACGAGCAAATTCAATAAGAAGTTTCGGAACCTCAGATGAAGGCCCTTCAATTTTTAGGAGTTGCGCTGATACGAAACCTAAATGGAGTAATGCCCCATCTAATTTTACCAAGCTAGACGGGGTGATGATTTGTGAAAGTGGTGAATTTGTCTGGTCATTGGCCGATATATACCTATTGCAGCCCCCTTCCACACTTGACGCAAAAACGTCTGAAATCTTGACATCCATTCGTCGACATAAGGCAGTAAAATACCAAATTGCATCTCCAAATTCTTCTACAACGGCGTCTTTATAACCTACATAGGCTTTGTTTTCCCTGTGGTACTTTTTAGAAGCCGACATAATGCTACCGACCTCCCCATACAAACCTAAAAGAATTGGCGTTAGGTCTGATTTCAAAAACCGATCTGTTTTCTCAATAAGCCGTTCATATTCATGTAGTGGAATTGCACCATTCAATTGTTCAATGTCTTCTGGAGTAAGTTTCTGCATGCGGTATCCGGTTTATACTTGCTCATTAATTGTTTGCTTATATTTGACAAGGTATAGCGAGCCTAGATTGCTTTAAGCCCTTTCATTATTAGATGAATACACTCATCTATGAAAGGTGAAATCATTAGTCTTTTGTACTCCTTCTCATCAAGGCCTGAGCGCGATGCTAAATCAGAAAGACTATATGCCTGAACCACTTCTACAGTTTGGTTGTAATCACAATTATGCTCGTGAGTACGTGCGTAGTTTTGAAGGTCAGAATAACCTTCATTGTGGGACACTTGCCAGCTTTCTGTGAATGATTCAGGCACTTTACCGCCTAAAATAAACGAACAAACATCACTGGTAGCACCGCCAAAAGCGCCAAGAAGATAAATTGGCCTAGCTTCCTTTAGAGCAATTAATATCTCTTCCAAGACTCCGGGCATCTTTCCTTTGTAGCCGGCCAGTTTTCCACCAGCACAGATTCTGGCTGTAGAGGCGGCAATAGATTGTTCTCGCATTTCAGTTAAGCATCTAGACCAAATGTAAGAGTTTTCAGGTGTATCGGGAGGCAAAAAAACATCCAGAGCAATACCATTAAATATATCTTCAGGGATTTTATGTTCCTTTGTTTTCATTACTTGGCTGTATTTTGCCCGCCAGGCAACAATTTCTGGCTTCGATATATATAACGGCCATGCCAAATGATTTTCTATTTTGGGAAGGTCGCCGCCGACCCTCTCTTTTAAAATGGATGCTTCGTCAAGAATAAACTCAGTAAAACCGTCGGGTCGCAAATCACCACCATAAATCAATGTTGCGGAGCGTGCCAATAGATGCCTGCCGAGGTCTTGGGCTAGTCGAATTAAGTGGTCTGAGTGAATATGATTTCTGGAAAACCCATCATCTTGCACATCTGAAATTGATATCCCTATGCGATTTTGAGAAAAGCAATTTTGCTCAGTAATATTCCATAGAGGAGTAAATGCCTCAATGCCTAAATGGCTATGCCAGTCAGCTTCATCTGAGTATATTGGCGGCTCTGGGTAACATATCTTTTCTTGTTTATTGAACTTTGCATTTAGGGCCTGTCGAATTTCGGGAGGCCGGGCAGACAATACACAGTCACTCGATATCCAACCTATTTCTTTGTATAATTCAAGGCACTGCACTGAGTGACCGTGACGAACGGTTTCAAGAATGGTCGCTGACAAGATGCGTAATATATCGCGTTGACTAATAGGGGTATCTGATGAAACGTGAACACATGGAACGTTTGATGCAGCAGGGAAAATACGATCTTCATAGTCATTGAGACAATTAACTACGATGATCGGACGATTGTACTGCTTTGCACATAAGATTTCACGTTGGCACCAATATCGAGACGAGTATGCATCACTTGCAATGGCGACGAGTGTTGATTTCTTTACATTCTTCTCGATTTCCTGATCGAATTGAAAGCCTGGCGAAATTTCAGTCGAATCAAAGAAGTGGTTCATGTTTGTATTGTCTATAAACTTTTTGATATCCTCTGAATGTAGTCTGCCTGTATTTCCAGCCTTTGCGTGACTCAAAAAAATGGTGATTGAGGTGACTTTACCTGCATCATCTTGGTTGGTTTTCAAAAAATTGTAACGATAAATTTCATGCGCCAAAAAAAGAATTGCGTGAAGATTATTATTGTCATTAGGCCAGTCATACGCTCGAATACAATTTATTCCAGCAAGCGAACCGTTATGTGCCAATCCCTCTCTATCTATTGCGATTGGCACAATGCTAAATGCGGGTAAGTTAGGAAGATTCTCTACATACTCCCGCCATTTTTCATGGCCGTTTGTGTTCACGCTCGTGAATACAAAAATAATATTCCTCTTTCCATGCATACTAGGATTATCACTAGGGGACTCATTAGCATTATGTGAACTAAAGAAAAATAGCGGAATATTCAGTCCTCGTGAAAATGGCTTTTCCCTGTCGCGCACAAAACTAGCTCTAACAACATCAAGTATCGGACCCACAGCATTTGAGTCAGACGGGTGCCAAATAAAACCTATCGAAAGTGGCGGGGAATAAATATTTTCCATTAATGCGCTGCTCCAAAAAATTTACATTTGGAATTGTACTTAACCATACTTTTCTCATTTTTAATTAAGTGCGCTCGTGAAATTCGAGCTTGGTGAACATCCTCTACCCATTGCGAAATCCGCTGTAAAGAAGATGGGTACGACCAATATCTCGCATAACAATTTGCATGGTTTTCACTCCAATTCAATTCAAGCCTATCCGGCAAATGCGCAGAATTATTTCTAGTTGGCAGTACGATACCTATCAAACCATTCGGTGCATATATTCCTCGTCTCAAAGAGCTCTTTATTTCCCAATCAATGTAGCGCATGCTATGGGCGCAGCCACTAAGAAGAACAATCGTAACAGTGCTGTCCTGAAAATAAAGTTCGCGAATACGCCTCATAACATAGTTCGTATCTGCGCTATCTATAAAGTCATCATTATTGTTAGCTCCTAGAACTTTAGGAATAAATACAACAGAAAAACCTCACACAAAGGCATCAACCTCATTTCGACCAACCTTATAATGTAAAATAAAGACTTTTCTTCGTACTGTGCTCATTTTTTCACCTTATGAAATTTTCCCAGTACCTTGATCGACACGCTGATGCGAATTTGTAAATTGACACGGGTCTGAAATAACATAATTCAAGCTGTGCTTGTGCTTTAAATATACGTCTTCAATAAGGGTTTTACCTTCCATTGAGCTAGAAAGACATATTTTTTTAAAACCCAACCCTGAACTGTAATTGATTGAGGCCAAATCAACAAGAATGGCCTTGCAGCCAAAATAAAAAAAGAAATTTGATACCAGCACTTGATCACAAGTCCCCGTATCTCGAATTAAATTAACAGTATTTGTGGTTCCATCCTGATTACTGTGATGAGAATCTTCTTGAACCCACTTATTATCGTGCCCTTTATGGTAAATATTATCCCCGAGCATCTTTACCTGGCTGCCGTTTCGGCATGGCTTTTTTAATGAAAACCGAGTGTCATCCCAGTACTTATGAAAGCTGACTTTTTCAGACACCTTCATTAAAACTATGCATTTCCTATGAATTTTTTTGCCCAGTTTTTTTCCAGCAACACCCAACACCCAGTCTCCGACTTTCGCTCCTTTACGAATACCTGGTTTGCAGGTTGCCAGGGTGCAAGTGCCATAGAATGGGTTTGGGGCAAAGCCATAATCTCTCGCAACTACGTAAACAAATAAATTTGAATTTGGAATTACTAGCATACGACGTTACGCCCGCTTACTTTAGGTGACGTCGACCCGTCTGGGTTTTGGAACTGACTTTTACCTTCTAGAGCATCTACTACCGAACCAGAGCGCCACCCAACTATAGATGAGCCATATTTTTCTAGATTTTCAGGAATGTCTACCTGACCTTTAAGGCCGTTCTCATAAACGCCAATAATCGGTTTTCCAAGCCTATGTGCAGTTTCTATCTCCCAGTTCACCCAATCTCTCTGGTGCGTTTCCTTTCCGATTATCACAACTACCTGACCTGCCCACTGCATTTTCATTTTTAACAATCGTTTAATAGTGCTATCACTTACTTTCTTCTGATCAAGCCGTTGTTGATTCTCAGGTTTTACTCGAATTGAGCTGTTTCTAAATTTGTACCCCTTTCCGGAAACCATATCCGAAAGACCGTCAACACTCGCATCATCCTTATGGTGATGACTTACAAAAACGTTTCTAATTTTATCAGCCATTAATTTTTATCCTTGTGCTAATTACTGCGTGATACCTATTTTCTGGCTAGGAGGCTCTACTATCAATAAATAGGCCATGTCCGCTTAGGGGCGACAGCGCCGTCTTTAGCTAAACGTCAGCGGCTCTTTTTGGTGCGCTTGCTTCGCGATGTAAACTTACCCACCACACCCACCACCGTGTGCGCTGCATGGATCTTAACCGCATTCAGGCTCTAAGGATAGTGACCCCGGAGTGACCTCGCAACACGCCTTTCATATCCGTTAGACCCGCCCTTATCGACCCCTTCAACCGGGTGTAGATCAGCTAGCTGTACGAATCTACCCTGGACTCCATAGCCAAATTGTGCAATCATTGGCTCATGAACACGACAATACGACTCCAAGGTCGAGATCTAACGCCAAATAATCTCGATTTTAT